>JBFYOR010000001.1:0-3592 GCA_041303695.1 Mycobacterium sp.
CGACGACGGTGTGATCGACCCGCGGGATACCCGCACGGTACTGGGAATGTGTCTGTCCGCCATTGCCAATGGCCCGATCGAGGGGACGTCGAAGTTCGGCGTCTTCAGGATGTGAGGGTAAAAGTGGCAATCACCAAGGTTCTGGTCGCCAACCGCGGGGAGATCGCACGACGGGTGTTCACCACCTGCCGGCGCCTCGGTATCGGCACCGTCGCGGTCTACACCGACCACGACGCGGATTCCCCGCATGTCGATGAAGCCGATGCCCGGGTCCGCATCGGCAGCTACCTCGACATCGAGGATCTCATCAATGCCGCCCGGGCATCCGGTGCGGATGCGGTCCATCCCGGTTACGGATTCCTCTCGGAGAACGCCGGTTTCGCGCGCGCCGTCATCGACGCCGGGCTGTGCTGGATCGGACCGCCGGCCGCGGCGGTCGAGTCGATGGGCTCCAAGATCGAAGCCAAGAAGATGATGGCCGCCGCCGGGGTGCCGGTACTGGCCGAACTCGACGCCGCCTGCGTCACTCACGACGAGTTGCCGGTCCTGGTCAAGGCATCGGCAGGTGGCGGCGGACGCGGTATGCGGGTGGTCACCGACCTCGCCGAACTCCCGGGTCAGGTGCTGGCCGCGCAGCGGGAGGCCGGGTCGGCCTTCGGTGATCCGACCGTGTTCTGTGAGCGTTACCTGCCGCGCGGCCGGCATATCGAGGTGCAGGTCATGGCCGATCGACACGGAACGGTGTGGGCGGTCGGCGAGCGGGAGTGCTCGATTCAGCGCCGCCACCAGAAGATCATCGAAGAGGCGCCGTCACCGCTTGTGCAAAGCATTCCGGGGATGCGGGAGCGGCTGTTCGAGGCCGCCAGACTGGCGGCCACCGCCATCGGATACACCGGGGCGGGCACGGTGGAGTTCCTGGCCGACGAACAGGGCGCCTTCTACTTCCTGGAGATGAACACCCGTCTGCAGGTGGAACACCCGGTCACCGAACTCACCACCGGCCTGGATCTGGTGGAACTCCAACTGGCGGTCGCCGACGGCGAGTCGCTGCCCCCGCAGCCGCCGGCCACGACCGGCCACGCCATCGAAGCCCGGCTCTACGCCGAGGACCCGGCACAGGGTTGGCAGCCCCAGGCCGGGCGAGTCCACCGCTTCGAGGTTCCCGGTGCCGCAACGCATTTCGGTCCGCTCACCCAGACCGGTATCCGACTGGACTCCGGCATCGTCGACGGTTCAGTGGTCTCGATCCACTACGACCCGATGCTGGCCAAGATCATCGCCACCGCACCGACCCGAGCCCGCGCCGCGCAGATGCTGGCCGACGCGCTGGTGCGAACCCGGCTGCACGGCGTCGGCACCAACCGCGACCTGCTGGTCAACGTGCTGCGCCACCCGGCCTTCCTGGCCGGCGACACCGACACCGCGTTCTTCGACACCCACGACCTGGCGACACTGGCCACCCCCCTGGCCGACGAGAATCAGGTGCGCCTCGCGTCAGTGGCCGCCGCCCTGGCCGACGCTGCCGGCAACCGGGCTGCCGCGACCGTCATGCGCGGCATCCCCAGTGGCTGGCGCAATGTCGTCTCGGGCGAGCAGCACAAGACGTTCCGCGCTGCCGACGGCACCGAGCATCGGGTGGCCTACCGGTTCACCCGCGACGGGGTACACCTGCCCGCCGACCCGGGCCTCAGCCTGCTGTCGGCACAGCCGGACAAGGTTGTGCTGGCCGCCGCCGCTGGTGCGGCCGCCGTGGCGACGGCTTTCACGGTGAGCCGTTACGGCGACCGCGTGTACGTCGACTCCCCCGGCGGCACCGTCGCCCTGCTCGCCCTGCCCCGCTTCCCCGAGCCGGACTCCGTGGTCGAGCAGGGTTCGTTGCTGGCCCCCATGCCCGGGTCGGTGATCCGGCTCGGTGCGGACCTCGGTGACACCGTCACCGCCGGGCAGCCGCTTGTCTGGCTGGAGGCGATGAAGATGGAGCACACCATCACCGCCCCGGCCGACGGTGTGCTGACCCAACTCAGCGTCTCCGTCGGCCAGCAGGTCGAGGTGGGCGCCGTCCTGGCCCGGGTGGAGACCGTCGTCGACTCAGGCGAAACCGCGCAGCTGAAAGAAGGCTCATGACAGACACCAGTTTCATCGAGAACCCGGAACGGCAGGCGCTGCGCAAGTCCGTCGCTGCCCTGGCCGCCAACTATGGCCCGGAGTACTACCTCGAGCGGGCCCGCTCCGGCGGGCACACCGACGAACTCTGGCGCGAGGCAGGACAACTCGGCTTCATCGGGGTGAACCTGCCCGAGGAGTACGGCGGCGGAGGCGCCGGCATGTACGAGTTGGCGCTGGTCATGGAGGAGTTGTCGGCGCACGGCTGTCCGCTGCTGATGATGGTCGTCTCCCCCGCGATCAACGGCACCATCATCGCCAAGTTCGGCACTGAGGAGCAGCGCGCGCGCTGGGTGCCCGGTATCGCCGACGGCTCGATCACCATGGCGTTCGCGATCACCGAACCCGACGCCGGTTCGAACTCGCACCGGATCACCACCACGGCGCGCCGCGACGGCAGCGACTGGATCCTGTCCGGTCAGAAGGTGTGGATCTCCGGGGTGGACCAGGCCCAGGCAGTGCTGGTGGTCAGCCGCACCGAGGACGCCAAGACCGGCAGCCTTCGCCCCGCGCTGTTCGTGGTGCCCACCGACACCCCCGGTTTCACCTTCACCAGGATTCCGATGGAACTGACCATGCCGGAGAGCCAGTTCCAGGTGTTCATCGACGAGGTGCGACTGCCGGCCGACGCCCTGGTGGGTGCGGAGGACGCGGCGATCGCGCAGTTGTTCGCCGGGCTGAACCCGGAGCGGATCATGGGCGCGGCCAGTGCGGTGGGGATGGGCCGGTTGGCGCTGGACAAGGCCTGCGAGTACGTCAAGACCCGGCAGGTGTGGAAGACGCCGATCGGCGCGCATCAGGGCATCGCCCATCCGCTGGCGCAGAACCATATCGAACTGGAGTTGGCCAAGCTGATGATGCAGAAGGCCGCCACGCTGTACGACGCCGGTGACGATATGGGTGCGGCCGAGGCGGCGAACATGGCCAAGTACGCGGCCGGCGAAGCCTCCACCCGCGCGGTCGATCAGGCCGTGCAGTCCCATGGCGGCAACGGGTTGTCCCAGGAGTACGGGATCGCGGCCATGCTGACCGCGTCCCGGCTGGCCCGGATCGCGCCGGTGAGCCGGGAGATGGTGCTCAACTTCATCGCCCAGACCTCGCTGGGCCTGCCGAGGTCGTACTGATGGCCGGCGACGTCGTCGACTACGCGGTCGACGGGCCGGTCGCGCGGCTGACGCTGAACTCCCCGCACAACCGCAACGCGATGTCGACGGCCCTGATCCGGCAGTTGCAGGAGGGCCTGCGCCGGGCGGCCAGCGACCCGGCCGTGCGGACGGTGGTGTTGGGCCACACCGGCAACACCTTCTGCGCCGGGGCTGACCTCTCCGAGACGGCCGGCGCTGATCCCGGGACCGCCATGGCGGCGCGCACCCTGGAGATGATCGCGCTGTTGCGCGCCGTCGTCGAGTGCCCGCTGCCGGTGATCGCA
>JBFYOR010000002.1:0-8966 GCA_041303695.1 Mycobacterium sp.
CCACGGAAGATGAACCCGATGGCGATCCAGATGGCCAGCAGCAGGATCGAGTTCCCGATGCTGCGGAAGGACAGCACGGCCAGCACCAGGGACGCCGCGCCGCTGATGAACAGCAACGCCCGGCCGCCGCCGGAAATATGCAGGGTGAACGCATGGAAGATCTGCGAGATACCGGTCACCAGCAGGTAGGCGCCGAAGAAAATCCCCGCAACGACCAAGGACTTCTCAGGCCACGCCAAAACCATCACGCCCAGGACCACCGACAGGACTCCTGTCAGCAGCACGGACTTCCACAGGTGCGGAACCAAAGTTCCGCCAGAGCTAATTGTCATGGGCGGCAGCTTACAACCCAAACCGGCGATTCCCCGGATTCGGCCTCTTCAGCGGGCCGCGGACGGCAATCCGCTGTAGGTTCCCACTAACTAAGTGGGCGAGATGAGGGAGAGACGCGTGTTCTCAGCACTGGACGATCGGCCGCGCTTCGTGCGGGTCGCGGCGGTTTTCGCGTTGGCCGGCGCGCTGACCCTGTCGGGCTGCGCGAAGAACACCGAGACCGGTTCGGGAACCGGCTCCGGCGCCACCGCCACATCGATCGCCGTCAAGCCGGACAAGGTCGAGGCGATCGCCGCCACCCTCCCGGAGGACATCCGCACGTCGGGCAAGCTGATCGTCGGGGTGAACATCCCCTACACGCCCAATGAGTTCAAGGACGCCGACGGCAAGATCGTCGGCTTCGACGTCGATCTGATGAACGCCGTCGCCGGTGTGCTCGGCCTGACCGCCGAGTACAAGGAGTCCGACTTCGCCAAGATCATCCCGGCGATCGACGGCGGAACCTACAACGTCGGCATGTCGTCGTTCACCGATACCAAGGAACGGGAGAAGCAGGTCGACTTCGTCACCTACTTCTCGGCGGGCTCGCTGTGGGCACAGCGCCCGGGGGAGGCCGTCGACCCGGACAACGCCTGCGGCAAGAAGGTCGCGGTGCAGGCCACCACGATTCAGGAGACCGACGAGTTGCCTGCCAAGAGCAAGGCCTGCGTGGACGCCGGAAAGCCCGAGATCAAGATCCTGAAGTTCGACGGTCAGGACGCCGTCACCAACGCGGTGGTGCTCGGTCAGGCAGACGCGATGTCGGCCGACTCGCCGGTGACCGCCTACGCCATCCGGCAGAGCAACGGCAAGCTTGAGGGCGCCGGAGCGATCTTCGACTCCGCCCCGTACGGATGGCCGGTCAAGAAGGGCTCGCCGCTGGCGCAGTCGCTGCTGAAGGCCCTTGAGCACCTGATCGAGACCGGTGACTACAAGACCGTCGCCGCCAACTGGGGCGTGGAATCCGGGATGATCGACAAGCCGGTCATCAACGGGGCGATCAGCTGAGCGGTATGACCATCGACCAGTCGTCCCCCGCCGCCATCGACGCCGTCCCGCTGCGGCATCCGTGGCGGTGGGTAGGCGCCGCGGCGATCATCGGCCTGGTCGGGCTTTTCCTCTACGGTGCGGCCACCAACCCGGCATACGGGTGGGCCACCTATCGCAAGTACCTGTTCGACCATCGGGTCTCCGAGGCGGCGTGGAACACCCTTCAGCTGACGTTCTGGGCCATGCTGCTCGGTCTGGTTCTCGGGGTGATCCTCGCGGTGATGCGGTTGTCGCCCAACCCGATCCTGAACTCGGTGGCATGGGTCTACCTGTGGATCTTCCGGGGCACGCCGGTCTACGTTCAGTTGGTGTTCTGGGGGCTGTTTCCCACGCTGTACCAGAAGATCCAGGTCGGGGTGCCGTTCGGTCCGACGTTCTTTCAGCTCAACATGCGGGACCTGTCCATCAGTTTCATCCTGGCGATCATCGGGCTTGGCCTCAATGAGGCCGCCTACATGGCCGAGATCATCCGTGCCGGAATCAGCTCGGTGCCCGAGGGGCAGCTGGAGGCATCCACCGCACTGGGCATGTCCTGGTGGATGACGATGCGCCGAGTAGTTCTTCCGCAGGCGATGCGGGTGATCATCCCACCCACCGGCAACGAGCTCATCAGCATGCTCAAGACCACCTCGCTGGTGACGGCGGTGCCCTACACCCTGGAGCTCTACACCCGAACCCGCGACATCTCGGCGGTGATCTTCGAGCCGATTCCGCTGCTGCTGGTCGCGGCCAGCTGGTACCTGGCGATCACCAGCGTGCTGATGGTGGGCCAGTACTACTTGGAGAAGCACTTCTCCCGGGGCATCTCCCGCAAGCTCACCACCAAACAGCTTGAGGCGCTTGCCAAGGCGCAGACCGGTGCCAAGGAGGGCCACGTATGACCGCCCCGATGCGACCGATGGTGCAGGCGCAACAGGTCTGCAAGGACTTCGGTGCGCTATCGGTTCTCAAGGGCGTGACGCTGTCGGTCGATCGTGGTCAGGTCCTGGTCCTGGTCGGGCCGTCGGGGTCGGGCAAGTCCACGTTCCTGCGATGCATCAACCACCTCGAGACCGTCTCGGCCGGCCGGCTCTACGTCGACGGTGATCTGGTCGGCTACCGGGAGAGCCGGGGCAAGCTGTTCGAAATGCCGGCGCGCGATGCGGCCCGGCAGCGCCGCGATATCGGCATGGTGTTCCAGCACTTCAACCTGTTCCCACACCGAACCGTGTTAGAGAACGTCATCGAGGCGCCGGTACAGGTCAAGAAGATCAAGAAGTCAGTCGCCACCGAACGGGCCCGCGATCTGCTCAACGTGGTGGGTCTGTCGGACAAGGCCGATGCCTACCCGGCTCAGCTGTCCGGGGGACAGCAGCAGCGGGTCGCGATCGCCCGGGCGCTGGCCATGGACCCCAAGCTGATGCTCTTCGACGAGCCGACTTCCGCGCTGGATCCCGAGCTTGTCGGCGAGGTGCTGGGCGTGATGAAAAAGCTTGCCGCCGAAGGTATGACGATGATCGTGGTCACCCATGAGATGGGGTTCGCCCGCGAGGTCGCCGACGAACTGGTGTTCATGGACGGCGGGGTTATCGTCGAGAGTGGAGCGCCGCGCGAGATACTGTCCAATCCCCAGCATGACCGCACCAAAGCATTTCTGTCGAAAGTGATGTAGCGCCCCGACGGGTCCCGGTGGACAGCCCTAGGTCGAGGTGGCCGGGTGCATCCGACGCAGTTTTGGAAACAGCAGGCCGGTTCGCGCTCGGTAAGCGTCGAAACCGGGGTGGCGTGACATCGTGCGATCTTTCTTGATCATGTTCGGTACGAAGAAGGCGACGATCCACGCGAAGTTGACCAGGAACGGAATCGGATTCCAGGCGATGACCGCATAGCCCATGTAGGTCAAAATCTCACCGAGATAGTTCGGGTTGCGGGTCCGCGCGAAAAGACCGGTGTCGATGAGTCCGGGCCGTGTCTGCAGGGTGTAATACTTTTGCGCGTCGGAGACGAAATGCAGGAAAATCCCAAAGGTGAAGACCGAAATGCCCAGCGCCACAGCCCATCCGGGCACTCGTGGATTGAGCCAGGCGAGCAGGATCGGTGCGGCGTAGTAGCCGGCCAATGGCAGGAACACGAATAGGATGCCGACCCAGACGTTCATCTTCTCGGCGAAGCGGCGGTCGGGGTAGGTGCGCTGCTTGATCAGCCACAGGATGGAGTAGGTGCCGTGCATGCCCAGGTACAGCCACATCAATGTGGAGAAGTTGCCGAAGGCGACCATCGCGGTAGCCGTCACAGGGATCACAAGGGCCTTGTGCATGTCGATGAAAAAGCCTGTGGACCTCACTGCAAATCCCCTTCCCGTCGCACGAGCTTCATTGAAGATAGCATAACTATCTAGCAGTTCAATGCGGCCTGCCGAGCCGCGAAGAGTCCAGGATGGAGCGCATGCGAGTCTCGGAACTGGTGGAACGCTCGGGCGTCCCGCTGCCCACCATCAAGTACTACATCCGAGAGGGGATGCTGGCACCCGGCGAGTCCGAAACGCCCCGTCGTGCCGACTATGACGACACACACCTCGCCCGCCTAAGGCTGATCCACGCACTGACCGGGCCGGCACTGCTGTCCTTGGCCCAGGTCAAGGCGATACTGCAGATCATCGACGCGCCGGACGGGGACATCACCAGGCAGTTGGCCATCGCCACCGTCATCCTCACCGGTAGGAGCGAGGCCGAACTGGCTGCGGCGTCCTACCCGCGGGCGGAAGAGGCGGTGCGGTTACTGGGCGAGGACTACCAGGCTCGCCCGCCGGCGGTGGCGTCCCTGGAAATGGCGCTCGCCGCTGTGGACAACGCCGGACTGCAGCTCGATCCTCGGCAAATGGCTGTGTACGGCGAACACATGCTGGCCATCGCGCGAAGCGAGATCGAGAACATCCCGGTGGATCCGGCCAGAGCCGTGGAGTACTCCGTTCTGGGAACGCTGCTGTACGAACCCGTGCTGGCGGCGATCCGGCGACTGGCGCACCAGAGCATCGTTGTGGCTCAAGGGCCGGGTTGACCACCCCTGCCTACGACACCGACGTTTCGACCTGCTCACCCGGAGTCGGCGAGACCTCTGCATGGGCATCGGCAAACCCCGGTCTGCGCCCAACCAGGTACCAGGTGCGCATCACGCCTTTGCCCTTGATATCGACCTCGCCGCGCTCTTCGAGGACGAACTCGTGCCGCAGCCGCTCGAAAACGCTCTGCGGGACCTGGATTCGGCCCTCGACGTCGGTGGACTCCATCCGAGAGGCGACGTTGACGGCATCACCCCACACGTCGTAGAAGAACTTGCGCGCACCCACCACGCCCGCCACCACAGGGCCGTTGGCGATGCCCATCCGCAGTGGCACCGGGTTGCCGCGGGGGTCACGCAGGTCGGCGACCGCTCGCGACATGTCCAGGGCCAGCGCGGCGATGGCTTCCACGTGATCCTCCCGGGGGCTCGGCACACCGCTGACCACCATGTAGGAGTCGCCGGTGGTCTTGATCTTCTCCAGGCCGTGTCGGTCCACCAGTCGATCGAAGGTGGTGTAGAGCCGATCGAGGAACCGGACCAGTTCGGTCGGCGGGATCTCGCTGGCTCGTTCGGTGAACCCGGCGATATCGGCGAACAGAATCGAGGCGTCGTCGTAGCGGTCGGCAATCACCCCGTGCGCGGGATCCTTGAGTTTCGCGGCGACGCTGGCCGGCAGGATGTTGGCGAGCAGTGCCTCGGAGCGGTCGTACTCGACCTCCATCGCCGCTTCGGCGCGAGAGGTCTCACGGAGGGCGTACCAGACGGTCGCGAAGATCATGAAGCACGCCCCGGCCGTGGCGAACACGAAACCGGCTTCCAGCGCCCAGCGCGGCTGGATCCCGGTGTCCTGGGGAACCAGGAACTGCATGCCGACCACCAGCCCGGCGCCGACCGTCACCACCGCGCCCGCCAGAAACAGGTGCTGCATGCCGAGTACCAGTACCGCCAGGGATGCCGAGACCAGATAGTAGAACTGGACCCCGGAATCGGTGCCGATCTGCGAGCCGACGAAGGTCAGCGATGAGAAGGCGACGATGACGAACACCAAGGCCGCGATGATGTCGCCGAACCGGTGCAGCAACGGAATCGCCAGGAATACCGCCGCGGTGGCCAGGTTGATCAGGCCGATGTACAGCACGCCCTGGCCGGTGATCGTCTGCAGAACGCCCAGCGCCCCGGTGACGAAAGCAGCGATCCAGGCGGCGATATTGAGCACTCGTTGCGGGCGGGTGACCGAGTCTGCCCAGTGCTGATTGCGGGCCGGCGGTCTGCGCTGCATGCGCTCACAGTCCGATCGCCGGAACCGTCCTTCCGACAGGATTCGTCCAGCGCGTTTCCGCTCGGACCTCACGTCAAGCAGCGTAGTCCTCAACTGGTGTTGATGCCGGTTGCGGTCTACCGTTCGGGCGCTGATCGCGGCCCGGGGCGGGTTCTCAATCGCCCAGGAACAGGTACCAGAGGCCGTCGTCGCCCTGCTCGCAATCCCAGGTTGAGTACGCGCCGTTGTTCTCTGTGATCTGAACGTGCGGACCGTCCGCACGGCAGGCCTCCGGAGTGGAGTAGCTGCCTTCGACCTGGATGACGTCGGCGCTGGCGACACCAAGTCCCGCGGACATGAGTGCGCCGGCCGCAAGTGCGGCGGCAGTCATCAGAGTTTTCATGGGCATGCCCTTCACCTTTTCCGCAGCGATCTGCCACGGGGCAACCGACGCTTCCGACCGCGAAGGCGTTAGGCAATGAGTCCTTGGAGCGATTGTGGGCCTAGGTCCCCGGCCAGAGAGTTAGTCGCGGTAGGGCGAGCCCGGCTCCGCGGTGCCGTTGACCATCGGGGAATCCACTGAGCCCGGGCAGTTGACAGCGTTGTTGGGGTCGGTGCAGTCCACCGGGTTCGCCGGCGCGTAGGACGGGGCGACGGACGTGGTGGGGTTCAGCGGGGCGTCGATGCGCTCGGCACTCAGGCCGGACTCCGCCGCCATCAGGCCGTGGGAACCCGCGGCGAGGACTGCCATGCAGGCGAGCGCGGAGCCGCCGGCGACAACCGCCAAGCGGCGGATGACTCGATCTGAGCTCATGAAGTTCTCCCATTCGTGGCGCGGGTTGTGGTGCGGGGCGATGCTATTCGATGAACCCTGCGCCTTTGTTAGCGTCCGGGTCGCCGAATGCGTTACATCAACGAGGGTTCGCCAAACATTACGACGACAAGTTTGTTTCGGGATTGGTTGCGTCAGCGTCAATTGGCGCTTCATCATCACTTCTGTAGCGGTCACCGCATACACGGCACGGGGGGATGTGCGGTGGCCGCGACGTGTCAACCACCACCCCGGTCCCTGCTCTAACGGTTGCCTTTTCGGATGGGTTTCCCATCACGAGTTATTACGACGCCCCTGGTGCGGTCGAATAGCAGCCCGCGGCTCACCGCCCCCTCTCGCGGCCGACTGACGGACCCAGCAAGTAATGTGGCCCCAAACCCCCTGCATCGGATTGGACGCACATGATGTCTGCTCTCCTCACCCGCCGCCTGGCGCTCCTGGCCGGCGGTGCCGCCATCGTTGGTATGGGCGCCCTGACCGCGGGCTGTAGCAGCAGCACCAAGGAGGCCCCCACCAGCACCACACCGTCGGCGACCAGCTCTGCACCGGCGACCAGCTCAGCAGAGGTGACGCCCACCGAGAAGCGCGTCGATCCGAAGCCGATCCCCAGCTTCGAGGACCGCGCGGGCAGCGACTCGCATTCCTGCGGGCCGGGCCGAGTCAAGGTCAACGGCACCTGCCAGTAGCCGGACTCAGTTCTCCGGGTTGTAGACCAGGTTGGGGGCAAGCCAGCGCTCGGCCCCCTGCAGGGTCCAGCCCGCGAACATCAAGGTGGTTCAGAACCTTCTCGGGCACAAAACAGCGGTTCTCACGATGGATCGCTACGGGCATCCATATCCCGACGACCTGCGGAAAGTCGCGAACGGTATCGACGCTGCTGCGGTCCGACTGCGGTCCCGCGCTCAGCTGGCGGTGGTCGAAAGAGCCGCGCAACGCTTCTAACTGCACTTACTGGTGCCCTCGGTGAGATTCGAACTCACACTGCACGGGTTTTGAATCCGTTTCCTCTGCCAGTTGGGATACGAGGGCCGATTCCGCGTTTGCGCTGTCCCACGATAGTTGATCGGCGCGGACGGGTTGCCGCCCAACCCCGGTTACCTATGACGGGCCCGCCCCGCCACAATTGGATCCCATGACCGACCTCACGACCGGCCCCGGCGACACCCCTGCGCGGCGTGTGCTCATCGCCGAGGACGAGGCGCTGATCAGACTGGACCTGGCCGAGATGCTGCGCGAGGAGGGCTACGTCGTGGTCGGGGAGGCCGGCGACGGCCAGCAGGCCGTCGACCTGGCTGAGAGCCTGCGTCCGGATCTGGTGATCATGGATGTCAAGATGCCCCGGCGCGACGGTATCGACGCCGCCGCCGAGATCGCGTCCAAACGGATCGCTCCGATCGTCGTGCTGACCGCGTTCAGCCAGCGCGACCTGGTGGAGAAGGCTCGTGACGCGGGAGCGATGGCCTATCTGGTCAAGCCGTTCTCGATCAGCGATCTGGTTCCGGCGATCGAGGTCGCGCTCAGCCGGTTCCAGGAGATGGCCGAGTTGGAACGCGAGGTCGCCGACCTCGGCGATCGGTTGGAGACCCGCAAGTTGACCGAGCGCGCCAAGGGCCTGTTGCAGGTCCGCCACGGGATGACCGAACCTGAGGCGTTCAAGTGGATGCAGCGCGCGGCGATGGACCGGCGCACGACGATGAAGCGTGTCGCGGAAGTGGTCCTGGAAACGCTCGACAGCCCGCCAGATCCGCCGACGCCGCAGTAAGCCCCCCGATTCCGGCGGCTATCACGCGCGGTTTGGGCCCCGGTTGGCTATGTTCTACCCGAAGAATCGTTCTACCCGAAGAATCGACGTTCTACCGAAGCATCGACGCCCGGGTCCCCACGGTGGCCTGTGCGGTTGATGCCGGAGACGACCCACAACCCGGAGGTGAAACGTGCGCGGTCGGGCGACACGGAACGCAATCGCAGTAAGTTCGGCGGCGCTGGTGATGCTGGGCATCGCCGGCTGCAGCCAGCCGGCACCCGGCGGGGAGGCAGCCAAGGACGGCACCTCGGCATCGGGGGAGGCGGCCGCCCCGGTCGATCTGAAGATCGTCGAGCAGGTCCAGATCGACCAGGACGGCAACGAGGTCAAGCCGGAGGCCGGTGTCACCGCCGCCGACCCGGCCGGCGATGGCACGGCCACCTGCGTGCCGGTGAAGATCGCCATGGCCGGTGCGCTCAACGGCCCCGATGCCGCACTCGGCATCAACATCAAGAACGGCGTGCAATTGGCGCTGGAGAAGCACAACGCCGCCAACCCGGGCTGCCAGATCGAGCTGCGGACCTTCGACACCGAGGGCGACCCGCAGAAGGCAACCGCCATCGCCCCGCAGATCGTCGACGACGAGACCATCGTCGGCCTGATCGGACCGG
>JBFYOR010000003.1:0-2894 GCA_041303695.1 Mycobacterium sp.
AGGATGGGAACGGCCTGTGCGCACGGACACGGCGAAGGCCGAACACGGTTCGTCCCGGCCGTTGCGGGCCGGCCTGGTGCTCGGGGCGCTCGGAGTGGTGTTCGGCGATATCGGCACCAGCCCGATCTACACCGTCCAGACGCTGTTCAATCCCGCCGACCCGCATCCGGTGCCGATCAGCCGGGCCAACGTCTACGGGGTGGTGTCGCTGATCTTCTGGTCTGTCATGACCATCGTCACGCTGACCTACGTCGTGCTGGTCATGCGCGCCGACAATGACGGCGAGGGCGGGGTGATGGCGTTGATCACCCTGGTGCGCCGCCTCGGGGACAAGTCCCATCCGCGGGTCATCGCGGCCTTGTCAACCCTCGGGATCCTCGGCGCCGCTTTGTTCTTCGGTGACAGCATGATCACCCCGGCCATCTCCGTTCTGTCTGCCGTGGAAGGCCTCAAGGTCGTCGACCCCGGTTTGGCCGACCTCGTGGTGCCGATCACCGCGGTGATCATCATTGCCCTGTTCTCGGTGCAACGGCATGGCACGGCGGCGGTCGGCAAGTTCTTCGGCCCGGTGATGGTCGTCTGGTTCGTCGTCATCGGGATTCTCGGGATTCGCGGCATCATGGGCCACCCGGAGATCCTGCGGGCGCTCTCGCCGGTCTACGCGCTGGAGTTCATGGCCGGCCACCCGCACATCGCCTTCTTCGCGTTGGCCGCCGTCGTGCTGGCGGTCACCGGCGCCGAGGCGCTGTATGCCGATATGGGTCACTTCGGCCGCGCCCCGATCACGCTGGCCTGGCTGGGGTTGGTGCTGCCCGCCCTGGTGCTCAACTACTTCGGGCAGGGCGCTCTGCTCATCGGCGACGAAACCATGGTCAGTGCACCGTTTTTCATGCTGGTGCCCGACTGGGCGCAGATTCCGATGATCGGGCTGTCCACCGCCGCGACGGTGATCGCGTCCCAGGCGGTCATCACCGGGGCGTACTCGGTCGCCTCCCAGGCAGCCCAACTGGGCTACCTTCCGCGGCTGCGGATCGCCCACACCTCGGAGTCCGCGATCGGCCAGATCTACGTTCCGTGGATCAACGGCCTGCTGATGGTGGCCGTGGTGGTTCTGGTTTTCGCGTTCCGCAGTTCGGCGGCGCTCGGCTACGCCTACGGCATGGCGGTGACCGGCACCATCACCATCACCACCCTGCTGTTCCTCTACGTCGCCCACCTGCGCTGGCGTACCCCGCTGTGGCTGCTCGTCCTCGGCGGCGGTGCGCTGCTCGCGGTGGACCTGCTGTTCCTAGCGGCCAACCTGACCAAGCTGCTGCACGGTGCATGGCTTCCGCTGTTGATCGGGCTGGTGACCTTCATCGTGATGACCACCTGGCAGCGCGGCCACCAGATCGCGGTCGCGGCCCGGGAGAAGGCAGTGGGCCCGCTGCACGACTTCATCGGAGACCTTGCCCAACGCCGACCTCCGCTGCCACGGCTGCCCGGCACCGCCGTCTACCTCAACCGGGGCGGCACCGCGACCCCGCTGTCGATGCGCGCCAACGTCGACCGCATCCACGTGCTGCAGCAGCACGTAATCATCATCTCCGTCGACACCTCGCCGGTCCCGCGGGTGCCCGATGCCGAGCGCATCACCGTCGACGATCTCGGTGACCCCGACGACGGGATCTTCTACGTGGTGGCCCGATTCGGCTATATGGAACAGCCGGACGTGCCCGCGGCGCTGAGGCTGGTCGACCCGGCGCGGACCGAGGGACCGGTCGACTTCGACGAGGTCTCGTACTTCATGTCCGAAATCAGCCTCTGCGCCGGGCCGGAACCGACGATGGCGCAATGGCGCAAGCGATTGTTCATCGCGATCTCCCGGATGACGTCGGACGCCGAGTACTTCGGGCTCCCGTTGGACCGGACGGTCATCATCGGCGCACGGATCGAGATCTGATGTCGGAGAGCACGACCTGCGCGATAGTCGGCGGCGGGCCGGCCGGAATGGTGCTGGGCCTGCTGCTGGCCCGGGCCGGCGTCGAGGTCACCCTGCTGGAGAAGCATGCCGATTTTCTACGCGACTTCCGCGGGGACACCGTGCATCCCAGCACCCTGCGGCTACTCGACGACCTCGGGCTGTGGGACCGGTTTTCGGCATTGCCGCACAGCAGGATCGACCACGCGGACCTACCGGCTGAGGGCGGGAACGTAACCCTGGTCGACTTCCGCAGGCTTCGCCAGCCGCACCCCTATGTGGCCATGGTGCCGCAATGGGATCTGCTCAATCTACTGGCCGAGGCCGCCCGGGCCGAGCCGACGTTCACTCTGCGAATGCAACACGAGGTGACCGGTCTGCTGCGGGAGGGATCCCGGACCATCGGGGTGCGCTACACCTCGCCGGCCGGCGACGGTGAGCTGACCGCCGACCTGACGGTGGCCTGCGATGGGCGTTCCTCGACGGTGCGAGCCGAGTCCGAGCTGCCGATCCGGGAGTGGCCGGTGCCGTTCGACGTGTGGTGGTTCCGGCTGCCGCGGGACTCCGACGCCGAGTACTCGTTGATCCCGCGGACCGGGCCGGGACGGTTGCTGATCATGATCCCGCGCGAGGGCTACTTCCAGATCGCCTACATGATCCCGAAGGGCACCGATGCGCAGTTGCGCGCACGCGGCTTCGATGTGTTCCGTGACGAGGTTGCCGGACTGGTCCCGGAGTCCCACATCTCGCAGCTGTCGTCCTGGGACGACGTGAAACTGCTCGACGTGCAACTCAACCGGCTCAAGCGCTGGCACAGCTCCGGCCTGTTGTGCATCGGTGATGCAGCGCACGCGATGTCGCCGATCGGCGGGGTCGGCATCAACGTCGCCGTGCAGGACGCCGTCGGGGCGGCGACCCTGCTGGCCGACCCGCT
>JBFYOR010000004.1:0-11144 GCA_041303695.1 Mycobacterium sp.
CCCACCGTCTGGCTACCCCGACCCCGGCCACCGCGGCTATCCGGGCGCCACCGTGTGGAAACCCGGAGTCATTCCGTTGCGCCCGTTGGCGCTGGGCGACATCTTCAACGGTGCGGTGGCCTACGTCCGCGCCAACCCGATGGCCACCCTGGGGATGACCACCGCCATCGTGCTGATCACCTCGGCGCTGGGACTGCTCGTCGGGCACAGCACGCCGCCGGCCGCCGGCGACATCGGAATGGTGGCGGGGGTCCTGACCGGCGCGATCGCCGCGGTGCTGGCGACGATCCTGCTCTCCGGGATGTTGACCGTCGTCGTCGCGCGCGCCGTGGTGGGCACCCCGATCACGGTCGGCGAGGCCTGGCGGCGGGTCCGGGGCCGGATGCCCGCTCTGATCGCCTTGACGCTGTTGGAGATCCTGGCGGTGATGGTGCTGATCGGCGCCGTGGTGTTGGCGATCGCCGGGGTGGCCAAGGCGGCCGGCGCCGGCATGGCCACGCTGGTGGGCATCGTTCTGGTCCTGCTGCTGATCGCCGCATTGGCCACCCTGTTCACCCTGTTGTCGCTGGCGCCGATGGCCATCGTGCTCGAACGCATGTCCGTGGCCGCCTCGATCACCCGGTCGGTCGCACTGGCCCGGCCGCAGTTCTGGCGCATCTTCGGGATTCGGCTGCTCGCCTCGATCGTGGCGGTCGTGGTGGCCGGAGCCGTCTCCGTGCCGTTCGACATCCTCGCTCAGGTGGTGTCCGCCGGCGGCGGTCCCGACGCTCCGTCCCTGCTGCGGATGACGATCATGACGATCGGTCAGGCCATCGGTCAGATCATCACCACCCCGTTCACCGCCGGAGTGGTCGTCTTGCTCTACGTCGACGCCCGGATCCGCGCGGAGGCGTTCGACTTCGTGTTACAGAGCGCACCGGCCCGCGGTGCCGACGCCGACGCCCTGTGGCTCTCCCGGTGACACCACCCCGACATGCCTGTCATCGATATCGACTCTGAGGCGGCCCACGAGGCCGCCCAGCGTGAACTCGCCAAGCCGATCTACCCGCGGGCATCGCTGAGTGACCGCATCGCCGACTGGCTCAACGACCTGCTCTACCGGCTGATGCACGCCGGAACGGCACTGCCCGGCGGGTGGTTGACCATCGTGGTGCTCGGACTGCTGATTCTGATCGCCGTGGTCGTCGCGGTCCGTATCGCGCGGCGCACCATGGGCCGACGAGGCGATGGCTCGCTGCACGGGAACCCCGCGCTGAGCGCGGCGGATCACCGCGCACGCGCCGAACACTCTGCTGGACAACAGGACTGGGCGAAAGCAATCCGGCAGCGGCTGCGAGCCATCGCCCGTCAGCTCGAGGAGGACGGTGTGCTCAATCCGATCCCCGGACGGACCGCCGGTGAACTCGCCCACGATGCCGGCGCCATGATGCCGGGGTACGCCGGCGATCTGGCTGCGGCGGCGGCCGCTTTCGACGACGTGACCTACGGCGACCGACCCGGAACGGAACCGCAGTACCGCCTGATCGCCGACCTCGACGACCGGGTGCGGCGGCGCTCCGCTGACCGGCCAGCCGTTGACAACAGCGTCGGGGCGTCGGCACGGTGACCGGCCAGCGCTGGCGGGCCGGACGTTGGGTCGTGCTGGGACTACTCGCGATCACCGCGTTCGCCGTGCTGACCGCCTGGCTCAGCGCACCGCGACTGGGCGGCCGGATGGATCCCGAAGCCACCTCCCCGGCAGGTGCCCGCGCCCTGGTGACACTGCTGCGGGACCGGGGTGTGGAGGTGATCGTCGCTGCGAGTGTGGACGATGTGGAGCGGGCAGCGCGGCCGGACAGCCTGCTGCTGGTGGCCGAGACAGCCAACACCCGCGGGCAGGATCTACTGAATCGCCTGGCGGCGGTCCCCGGTGACCGGCTTGTCGTGGAGCCGACCGTCCGCAGCCGTGAAGTCCTGGCACCCGGGCTCACGCTGAGCCGGGACGGCCAGCCCGACCGGCAACCGGATTGCCCTCTGCGGGAGGCGAATCGGGCCGGGCCGGCGCAGATCGAGGGCAGCGACATCTATGAGCGCACCGATGATGGCCCCCTGACCCGGTGTTACGGCGGGGCGTTGGTCCGCTACACCTCGGACGGACGCACCGTGACGGTGGCCGGAACAGCCGAGTTCATGACGAACGGTGCACTGCTCAAAGAGGGAAATGCGGCACTGGCGATGAACCTCGCCGGCGATCGGGCCCGGTTGATCTGGTACGCCCCCCAGCGTCCGCAGGGCGATCGGTCCGCCGACGCGACGGTGGCCGAGTTGATCCCCGACGCGTTCTTCTGGGTGGTCGTGCAACTCTGCCTGGTCACGGCACTGCTGGCCCTCTGGAAGGGCCGGAGGCTGGGACCGCTTGTCGCCGAAAAGCTTCCGGTGGTGGTGCGGGCATCGGAGACCGTCGAGGGACGTGCGCGGCTCTACCGGTCCCGGCGGGCCCGAGATCAGGCCGCCGCTGCGTTGCGCACCGCGACACTGCAGCGGGTGATTCCCCGGCTGGGACTCGGGAGCAACCCTTCCGAGAACGCCGTCGTCGCCGCGGTGGGCCCCCCGATTCGGACACGCTACGGCGTCGACGAACCCACCGTGCACCGCATCCTGTTCGGCCCGCCGCCGGACACTGATTCCGATCTGTTCGGACTCGCCCAGGCACTCGACGATATCGAAAGGCAGGTCAGCCAGTCGTGACCCGTTCCGTACCAGCCCCGGTAGCCGGGCAGGATCCCGCTCGCGCCGCTCTGCTGGCCCTGCGCACCGAGATCTCCAAAGCCGTTGTCGGACAGGATGCCGTGGTCAGCGGCCTGGTGATCGCACTGCTGTGCCGGGGGCACGTGCTACTCGAGGGCGTGCCCGGGGTCGCCAAGACACTGCTGGTGCGGGCGTTGGCAGCGGCGTTGCAACTGGACTTCACCCGCGTGCAGTTCACGCCGGATCTGATGCCCGGCGACATCACCGGTTCGTTGGTCTACGACGCGCGAACAGCGGCCTTCACCTTCCGGGAGGGGCCGGTGTTCACCAACCTGATGCTCGCCGACGAGATCAACCGGACCCCCCCGAAGACCCAGGCGGCTCTGCTGGAGGCCATGGAGGAACGCCAGGTCAGCGTCGACGGACACCCGCGAATGCTGCCGGATCCGTTCATCGTCGCGGCCACCCAGAACCCGATCGAGTACGAGGGCACCTATCAGCTTCCCGAGGCCCAGCTCGACCGGTTCCTGCTCAAGCTCACTGTCCCCCTGCCCGCCCGCGATCAGGAGATCGCCATTCTGGGCCGGCACGCGCACGGTTTCGACCCGCGCGATCTCAGCGCAATCAGGCCGGTGGCCGGCCCGGCCCACCTGGCTGCCGGCCGCGAAGCCGTCCGCCGGGTTCTCGTCGCCGACGAGGTGCTGGCCTACATCGTCGATATCGTCACTGCCACAAGGAATTCGCCGTCCCTGCAGCTGGGAGTCTCGCCACGGGGCGCCACCGCACTGTTGGCGACGGCGCGGTCCTGGGCCTGGCTCACCGGACGCGGATACGTCACCCCCGACGATGTCAAGGCGATGGCCCGGCCGACGCTGCGGCACCGGATCGGGTTGCGCCCGGAAGCCGAACTGGAGGGTGCCACACCCGACGGGGTCCTCGACGGCATCCTCTCCGCGGTGGCGGTGCCGCGCTAGTGGTTCTCACCGGCCGCGCCGCGGCGATCGCGTTGGTCGCGGTGCTGCCGATCGCGGTTGCGCCCTGGCCGGCAACGGCATTCCTGGCCTGCTGCATTGGGCTCGCACTCGCCGTCGCGGCGGATGTGGCCCTGGCCGGCCGACCGGGTGGGCTGCAGTTGCGCCGCTCCGGGGTGGCATCGGCCCGGCTCGGTGAATCGGTGGACACGGTCCTGCACGTTCACAACGGCGGCCGCCGCCGGGTCACCGGTGCTATTCGGGACGCGTGGCCCCCCAGCGCCGGGGCCGAGCCGCGCAGCCATCCGCTCAGGCTGGCCCCCGGTGGTTCGGCAGCAGTGGTGACCGCGCTCCGGCCGGTCCGCCGGGGTGATCAGACGTGTGCCGCGGTGGCAGTGCGGTCGATCGGTCCGCTCGGGCTCGCCGGGCGGCAGCGATCGATTGAGGTGGCCGGCACGGTCCGGGTGCTGCCGCCGTTCCTGTCCCGTAAACACCTGCCGTCCCGGCTGGCCCGGCTCCGCGAGATCGACGGGCTGCTACCGGTCCTGGTGCGCGGCCGGGGAACCGAGTTCGATTCGCTGCGCGAGTACGTGGTGGGCGACGACGTCCGCTCCATCGACTGGCGCGCGACGGCCAGGCGCTCCGACGTCGTGGTGCGCACCTGGCGCCCGGAACGGGACCGTCGGGTCGTCATCGTCGTCGACACCGGCCGCACCTCGGCCGGGCGGGTGGGAGTCGATCCCACCGCCTGCGACCCCGGCGGCTGGCCCCGGCTGGACTGGTCATTGGATGCAGCGCTGCTGCTGGCCGCGCTGGCGTCGCGGGCCGGCGACCATGTCGACTTCCTGGCGCATGACCGGGTGACGCGGGCTGCGGTGTTCGCGGCGCCGCGCAATGAACTGCTGGCTCGGCTGGTCGGCGCGATGGCACCGGTCCAGCCTGCGCTCGTCGAATCGGATGCGGCGGCCATGGTGGCCGCTGTCCGGCGCCGAGTCCGCCGGAGCGCTTTGGTAGTGCTGCTGACCGACCTCAACTCCTCGGCCCTGGAGGAGGGGTTGTTGCCGGTGCTACCGCAGTTGTCCGGCCACCATCAGGTGATCCTGGCGGCGGTATCCGACCCCCGGATTGCCGAACTGGCCGCCGGCCGAACGGATTCCGCCGACGTCTACAACGCGGCTGCAGCCGAACGCGCCCGCAACGACCGGCGCGCCATCGCCTCGCGGCTGCGGCTCTGCGGGGTGGACGTGGTCGACGCCGAGCCCGAGGAACTCGCTCCGGCGCTGGCTGACCGCTATCTGGCGATGAAGGCCGGCGGACGGCTGTGACTGATCAGCGGGTCGGCACGACGTCGGGGGCATCCGCGAGATCCCCGGACTCCCCGGCGTGCACAGCGCGCCGGCCGAAGTGGATGACGTAGGCCAGGAAGGCGATCTCGGCGACCACCCCGATCCCGACCCGCGCGGCAGTGGGCAGCGGGGAGGGCGTGACCAGCGCCTCGATCAGGCCGCTGACCAAGAGCACGACCGCCAGACCGACGGCCACCGACACCACCGCGCGGCCCTGCTCGGCGAGTGCCTGGCTGCGCGGCCGGTTCCCCGGCGAGATGACCGTCCACCCCAGCCTCATCCCGGCTGCACCGGCCAGGAATACCGCCGTCAGCTCGAGCAGTCCGTGCGGGGTCAGCAGACCGAACAGGATGTCGGCCTTGCCGGCGTCGATCATCAGGCCGGCCGTCACACCGAGATTGGCAGCGTTCTGGAACAGTACCCACGGGATGGGAATGCCGAGCAACACCGCGAAGGCGATGCACTGCGCGGCCACCCAGGCGTTGTTCACCCACACCCGCAGGGCAAATGAGCCAGCGGGGTTCTCGCTGTAGTAGTTGGCGAAATCCTGGTTGACGAGTTGCTCGATCTCGGCCGGTGTGCCCAACGCCGACCGCACCTCCGGGTCGCCGGTCACCCACATGGCGATCAGCGCCGTCACTGCGCAGAACGCCAGTGCGGTGACCAGCCACCACCAGCGGGCCCGGTAGGCGACCACCGGAAAGGAGACCGTCCAGAACCGGACGAACTCCCGCCACAGCGGCGCGTGCGCCCCGGTGACTGCCGAGCGGGCGCGGGCGATCAGGGCGGACAACCGGCCGATGAGCACCGAGTCGGTGGACGCCGAGCGCACCATCGACAGGTGGGTCGACACCCGCTGGTACAGGTCGACGAGTTCGTCGACCTCCGGACCCGTCAACCGGCGGCGGCGCTTGACCAGATAGTCCAACCGCTTCCAACTGGCCTGGTGGGCCAGTACGAAAGCGTCGACGTCCATCGCGCCAGGCTATGCCAAGCCCGCTAGATTCCCGGTCGCAGCGCCGGTGCCAGCGCACTCAACGGGATGCGCGGTTGCACCGTGCCGCCACTCATCGACCACAGGTAACTGCCCGGAGTGAAGTCGATCGGGGAATCCCGGGCCACCGGGTAGTCCGGCATGTAGAGGATCAGCTCATCCGGGGTCAGCGCCCAGGCCTTGTAGCCGCCGGAGTACACCTTGTCCGGCGTCCACCGCTCCGCGATGAACGGATACGTGTTGGGCTGATGCGGTGGCAGCGCCGAGTCGAGGGCGGCCTGGATGAACGGGGCGCCCAACGCCGGGATCGCCGCGGGGTCAACCACATCGGACAGTTGGAGTTGCCGGCCGGTGGACTGGTCGAAGGAGAAGGTGCGGTAGGCGTCGTTGATGGCGGGTCCGTCGAGTCGGGCAGTGCTCTCGGAGTTGTAGGTCTCGTGGAACACCACCGTGCGGATGTTGCCGCGCTGGAAGGTCTCGAAATTGGCATCGCCCCAGCTGTTCTGGTACATCTGCGCGGCAGCCGTCCGCCAGTTGGCCATCAGCGTGCTCAGGTAGCCGCTGATCGCGCCGCCGATGGCCGAGTCGATATCCGGCGGGATGGCGATGTTGATCTCGCGGACCCCTTTGCGCTCGGAGACGACCGTGGCTTGGCAGTACTGCCCGTTCCACTGTCCGCCGATCTGATCGCAGAACGACGCCACCGAGGCCGACGCGGCGGGCGCCGCGGCGACCGAGGCCGCCACGGCGATCACCACACCGGCAAATCCGGCTATCCGCATGGGTTTGTCCGCCTTACTCAGGGGAGCTCGACTTTGCTTGCCCGCCAACGTCCGTCGAGCTTCTCCAACGTCATCTTCATCCGGCTCCGGTCGATACGCGGGTCGGGAAGCTTGGCATTGGCCACCGACTGGTCGACGAACAGCAGCACCACGGCCTTGTCCTTGGAGGCCGATTGCACCGCGGACTCCACCACCACTCCCCTGGCCGTCGCCTTGTTCTCGATCAGCAACTGGCGCAGTTCCACACTGGATTGGGTGTACATGTCCTTGAACTCACCGGTGGCGCCATCGAGCACCTCCTTGAAGTTCTCGTCGACCTTGTCGGAGTCGATACTGGTGAGTACCTCGGCGTAGCTGACCGCCGCTCGCTGGGCCTCCTCGCCGGCTGCCGCGATCTGGTGCTGCTGCCACACCTGCCAGCCGAGGAACCCGGTGGCACCCACCAGTGCGGCGAAAGCGGCAGCGGCCACCGCGGTTCGGGCACTGGGCCGGCGCCGGTTCGGTGCGGAGACTGCGGCGGTGTCCGCTCCATCCCCGGCGGGGTCCGCTGCATCCCCGGTGATGTCGTCGAGGATGTCCTCGGCAATCGTCTCCTCGACGGACTCCACAGCCGCGTCACTGCCGTCGGCTCGGGTGGCCTCGGCTCCTTCATCGGTCATGACTGGCATCTTGGCCTATAACTCCTCGAGGGCATCAGCGGGGCGGTTCGATCGGCAGGGTCGGACCGCCGTAGGGGGTCGGGATGGAGAACCTGCCCTCCGGCGAGGGGTCGGTCTGCTTGCCCAGATCGGCGCCCGCGGGCGGGCCCGCGGTGTCGTCACCGGCCGGTCGCGGTGCATTCTTCGCGCCGCGGATCAGGACCGCGGGGTCATCGTCCCGGCAGTAGGTGTACATGAACGGTTCGGGGTAATCGGCCGAGGCCGGTGGGCGCCGCGGCGTGCCGTAGTCACAGGTGTAGCGCGGGTATAGGTCGGCGTTGACCCAGAACCCGTTGTCGTGGACGGCGCTGGAGAGGGAGTCGAACAGCGAACCGCGGTAGGTGGGGAAGAGCGCATTGAGCGCCGGCACCCGGACATAGAGCAACTCGGTGACCGTCGTCAGGTCGCCGAGTAGCTGCACCATCGTCTCGGAGTTGTCGGCGAACAGCGCGTCGGTGGCGGCAAGCGTCTTCGGGGTCTGCTCGGTCAAGGTACGGAACCCGCCGGTCATGCGATTCACGCCGGCGAACACCTCGGAGAGGTTCGCGGTCGCGACCTTCATCCCCTCGTCCTTGTCAGCCACCAACTGCAGGGTGATCCGGCTGGTGTTGAGCAGGCTGGTCGTCTGCGGCAGGACTCCGTCGAGCGTGGACAGCAGGAAGGTGCCACCCTCGACGATATCGCTGAGCTTCTGCGGGCCGTCCTTGCTCATGCCGAGTTCGGCCTTGATGATCTCGAGTTTGTCGGTGTCGACCTGCTTGAGCATGCCGTCGGAGTGGGCGAGCAGTTCGGCCAGCGTGACGGGCACCTCGGTGCGGCCCAGTTCGAAGTTGGCGCCGTTGGCCAAAAACGGTGCCCCGCCGTCGCCGCCGTCGAAGTCGATGTACTGCTCACCCGCCGCGGACAGGCCTGCCACCCGGGCCTTGCTGGACTCCGAGAGCTTCACCGACGAGTTGAGCCGGACCTCGGCATTGACCCCGGCCGGAACGATGGACAGCTTCTCCACCTTGCCGATCGGCACCCCGCGCAGGGTGACGTCCTGATTGGGCAGCAGTCCACCGGATGCCGGCAGTTCGACGGTGACCCGGTAGACCGACCGAAGCGGGTTCCAGCGCAACGCACCCAGCATCAGATACGACAGCCCGATGACCAGGGTGAGCAGCAGTGCGATCGCCGACAGCCAGGCTTTGTGCCGGTGCCCGTACTTGACGGCGCCGACGATCCCGTCGGCAACGGCGCCGATCATGGCGCCGGCTCCCCGGCTGGTGCCGGCGGGTTGACGAACTCACCGGGCGCGGTCGGCCCCGGAGCCGGACCCACGACATCCCACTGGCCATGCTGCTCACCCGGGACCACCGGCACCTGCGGGACGTTCGGTCCGCGCCCGACGACGCGTTCCTGCAGCCGGAACAGGGTGTACTTGAACGAGCCGACGATCTGATTCCAGGTGGACCACTTCGGGCCGTGGAAACCCGGGTCGCCGGGGAACCCGATATCCGGGATATGCCCCAGGATGAGCCGGTCGATGCTGCCCTTCACCGACAGCGATGTCCCGCTTGTCGCCTTGACCAGCGGTGGTATCAGCCGGTTGATCGACCCCAGGCTCACATTCGGGTCCAGCGCGACGTCGTTGAACGCGCTGGCGATCGTGTCGAGGTCGCCGATCACGCTGCGGCCACTGGTGTCGGTGCCGGCGATGGACGGGAACTTGGTCAGCATCTCGGTGGTGCCACCGGCCTGGACCACCAGATCCGCGATCTGGGTGGTCTGCTGGGCCAGCGTGTCGGTGGCCGGAGCCGCGGCCATCATGAGCTCGTTGATGACGCCGTTCTTGGCGTCGATCCGCTTGGAGAGACCGGACAGCGCGGTCAGCGAATCCGAGATCTGGTCGGTGCGACGATCCATGGTGCCGAGCAGCCGGTTGGTTTTATCGACGAGCTGACCAAAGTTCTTGCCGCCGTCCTCACCTGCCGCCTTGCCGGCACCGTTGATGATGTCGGTCAGGTTCTGCACCGCTCCGCCGTTGACCAGGACCGCCGCGCCGGTCAGGAGGTTCTCCACGGTCGCCGCCGCGGCCGTGTTCTCGATTCCGATGGTGTCGCCATCCTTGAGCAGCGGCGCGTTGGACGGTGCGTTGGACGGCGGTTGCACCGCGATGAACACGTCGCCCAGCGGTGTGGCCGAACGTAATTCGACGGTGGTGCCCTCGGGAAGCCGGACACCGTCGCTGATACGCAGGGTGGCCACCGCGGTGTAGTCGCGCGCCTCCAAGGTCTCCAGTTGGCCGACGTCGGCACCGGCCAGCCGCACTTTCGCGAACGCCGGCACATTGAGTGCGTTCTCGAACACCGCGGTAATGCTGTAGCCGTCCCCGCTGAGTCCCGGATGCGGCAGCGGCAGACTGGCCAGCCCGCTGCCACCGCAACCGGCTGTGGCCAGCGACGCCGCAACGGCGAGCGCGAATGCGGATCTCCTGCGCGGTGTCGTCATTTCTGTCCCATCGCCGCGAGACCGTCAAGAATGTAGGAGACCCCGAAGTCCGGGCCGAAGTCCTGCAAAGTTCCTGTGCTACAGCCTAATTGCCGTAGGTGCATCAGGTTGCAGACTTCTTTGACGGTCTGGCTGTCAAACAACAGCTTATCGGTGAGCAGATGGACCCTGATGGCACCGTTCTCACGGTCGATGACGTTGTACAGGTTGTCCAGCGTCAGGGGCGCGATGTCGAGTGTCTCTGCCAGATCTCGCTGATTGTCAATAGTGGCCGCGATTGCCGTATCGCCATTGGCGACAACACTTTTGATGGTGTCGCGGTTCTTCTCCAGAAGGTCGCCAAGTTGGGTCAGCACCGTGTTGAGTTGCTTTCCGGTGGTGCCGCCGCCCAGATCCTCGTCGGCCAGCACCTGAGTGAGCACACGGACTGTCGAGCCGAAATCCCGCAGCGTGCCCTCATTGGCGGCAGCGCCGTCCATCAGCGTGCTGAGGTTGTCCACGACCGCGGAGAGTTGCTCCTTCGTCTGCGCTCCGCCGTCGGCGCTGAGTTTCAGCGCCTTGGACAGCTCGCCCAGCGCCGACTTGATCCGTTCGCCGTTACCGTCGGCCATCGCGGCAGCGGAGTCCACCAGCGTGCGCACCGCACCATTGCCCTTACCGTCTCCGTTGAGCGACATGGCCAGCCGGTCGACCATATCCAGCGTGCGGGTGAACTCCACCGGAGTCTTGGTCCTGGTCAGCGGGATGGTGGTGTTGTCCTCCAACGCCGGCCCGCCCCGGTACGCAGGTGTGAGTTCGATGGACCGCTCCGCGAGGATCGAGGTCTGCAGCGTGACGGCTTGGGCGTCAGCCGGAATCTTGACGTTCTTGTCGACGGTGAACTCCACCTCGACGTAGCCGGTCTTCGGGGTCACCTTGGTGACACTGCCGACCTTCATGCCCAGCACCTGGACGTTGTTGGTCGGATAGAGCCCGGCAGAGTTGTCGAACTGCGCGACCATCGTCATGGTGTTGAGCCGGGCCTTGGCCAGCTGCCAGGAGTAGACGCCGACCACCCCGACTGTCACCGCGGCGACGATGGCCAGGATCAGAAATCCCCTGCCGCGCTTCACTTGCAGTCCTTGTAGTACTCGATC
>JBFYOR010000005.1:0-11422 GCA_041303695.1 Mycobacterium sp.
GCGCGATTGCACCTCACCGCAGCCGACGCTGCTGGGTGGTTACGGCGGTTTCGAGGTGTCCCAGACTCCCGGCTACGGCGGAGTGCTGGGCAGGCTGTGGCTCTCCCGCGGCGGCACCTACGTGCTGGCCAACATCCGCGGCGGCGGTGAATACGGGCCGGGCTGGCACACCCAGGCGATGCGCGAGGGACGACACAAGGTTGCCGAGGACTTCGCCGCGGTGGCGCGGGATCTCGTCGCCCGGGGTATCACCTCCGCCGACCTGCTGGGTGCGCAGGGCGGCAGCAACGGCGGACTCCTGATGGGAATCATGATGACCAGGTACCCGGAGCTGTTCGGCGCGCTGGTCTGCCAGGTGCCACTGCTGGATATGAAGCGATTCCACCTGCTGCTCGCCGGGGCGTCGTGGGTGGCCGAGTACGGCGATCCGGATGATCCCGATGACTGGGCGTTCATCTCCGAGTACTCGCCGTACCAGAACATCGGTACCGAAAAGGGTTGTCCGCCAGTTCTGATGACGACCTCGACCCGCGACGACCGGGTGCACCCCGGGCATGCCCGCAAGATGACCGCGGCATTGGAGGAGGCCGGGCACACGGTCTGGTACTACGAGAACATCGAGGGCGGCCATGCCGGCGCCGCCGACAACGCCCAGACCGCGTTCAAAAGCGCGCTGTCGTTCTCGTTCCTGCACCGGGAGCTAGGTCGATCGCGCCAAACCGCTCAGCAGTGAGACGATCACACCGACGATCACCAGACCCCCGCCGACGACCAGCGTGACGTTAAGCCACTGATGCATGCTGTCCTGCGCGGTGGCCACCATGACGTCGGCGACCCGGCGGGTGGTACCGGAGGTGTTGTTCAGCGCAGCGCGCAGATAACGCTGCCCGAATTCGATAGCCGCCCAGCCTGTCGCGCCGACCAGCAGAGCCGAAACCCCGAGGGCCGCAAGCGTCTTTCCCCGGCGGCGGGCGGAGAACAGCGTCAGCAGTGCGCTCGCGCCGGCCAGCACCGCCAGTCCGACGCTGACCCAGGGCCCCCACAGCCCCACCGCACGGAAGGCACCCGGCCGCAGAAATGCCGGCGCGTTGTCGGTCAACGGAATCGGCAGTGACTGCGGCACGGTGACGTCGTAGGCCTGCAGGGTCTGCGCGAAGGCGGAATCGGACAACATCGGCGCGAGGTCGATCACCCAGCGTCCCTGCGGATCCAGAGTCGACGGAATCGCGGTGGTGAACAACCACCGGTGGGCGAATTCGTTGGCCTGGGCGAACTGCTCCGGGAAGGCCGAACTGGAAGTGTAGGCCGCGGCGATCCGGCTCACGACCGAGGAGTCCACCGAGCTGCCCAGCCGGCCGACCTGCGCGGTCAGCTCACCGGCCATGGCCGATTGCAGCCCGGGATCCGCCGCCGCCCGTTGTGCGAGTGCGGAATAGCCGTCCCGGTCGACGAGATGCTGCTGCGCCCACGCCGCCGGCACCGCCACCGCCAGCAGCAGCGTGGTGATCAGCCACATCAGAACCGTTGCGGCGGAACGCACTGAGCCTCCTCATTGAGCCTCCTCACTGGCGCTCACGGGCGCAATCGTAACCAGATGCCGCGGGTACCCCGCTGCAGCCGGCGCAGTACAACGGCCGCGATACAGACCAGGGAGGTGCCCAACAGAACCGAACCGATCGCGTCGGTGAAGTAGTGGTAGGTGACGGCCTGCCCGATGATGCCCAGCACCGCGAATACCGCAGCGGCGACCAACACCCAGGTCCGGACCCCCACCGCAAGCACGAGCATTCCCAACACGACGATCATCACCGTCGTATGTCCGCTCGGGTAAGCCAGGGCGTCGCCCTTGATCCTGCCGAACCACGGTTTGAGCGTGTCCGTCGCGAGCACCGCAAGGACCGGGACGGCCACGATCATCGGCACCAGCGCCCACAGTCGCCTGACCACCGCCACGATCAACGCGACGGTCAGCATCGCCTTCGCGGTGCCCGCGTCGGTGAACAACAGCAGCCAGCCCAGGGGCGGCCCGCCACCCTGTTGGAACCAGCCATCCACCGGGGTGGCACCGTTGCGGACGCCCAAGCCGAGCAGCACCATCAACGGCATGCCGACGAACGGCCAGCCCAGCAGTGTCCTGTCGAAGCTCAGGGTGCGATCCCCCGGACATAGTTCGCCTGACCCAGGTGCTGGGCACAGTCATCGATGATGCTGACCAGTCGCGCACTCGCAGTCACCGGCGGGCTCCAGTTCTCATCGACGACGCGGGCAAGTTCCTCCACGGTGACACTGGCGACGTACTCCAGCGACATCCTGTGCACCGCATGGTAATAGCCCGCCAGCAGATCCGCGGGGACCCGGACCTTGGCGACCTCCGCAGCGGTGTGCCCGTACCCATGGGCGTCACGCGGAAGGTCAAGGGCGAACCGGTCCACCCATCCCCCGCTGAACCAGACCTGGTCGACGCCGGCGATATCGGCCAGTTGGGCGTCCTGGATTCGCGCACTGTGCCAGATCAGCCAGCAGATGCTGTTGGCGTCCGGGGTCGGCCGGTAGAAGGAGACCTCGTCGGCCAGGTCGTCGGTGAGGCCGTCGACGTGCTCGATGATCCGGGTGAACGAGTCGCGGAGAATCTCGCGGGCCGGCCCCGGGTCCATTGCTGATGCGGCCATGGCCCCAGACCCTACCGGCGACGTAGCCTGCATTCATGAGCCACGACCTCGTCATCCGCAACGGCACCATCGTCGACGGCCTCGGCGGCGAGCCGTATCCGGGTGATGTCGCGGTATCCGGTGGAGTCATCGTCGCGGTGGGTGCGATCGACGGGCACGGCACCCGCGAGATCGACGCCGCCGGAATGCTCGTCACACCGGGATTCGTCGACCTGCACACCCACTACGACGGTCAGGCGATCTGGTCGGACCGGTGCTCGCCGTCGTCGTCGCACGGGGTCACCACCGCGCTGATGGGCAATTGCGGGGTCGGCTTCGCCCCGTGCCGGCCCGCCGACCACGAGGTGCTCGTCGATGTGATGGCCGGGGTGGAGGACATCCCCGGCGTGGTGATGACCGACGGCCTGCCCTGGGACTGGGAGACCTTCCCGCAATACCTCGATGCGCTTGATGGCCGGCACCGCGACATCGACGTGGCCGCCTATCTGCCGCACTCGCCGCTGCGGGTGTACGTGATGGGCCAGCGCGGGGCCGACCGGGAGCCTGCGACGGCCGAGGACCTGGCGTTGATGCGCAAACTGGCCGCCGAGGCGATCGAGGCCGGAGCGCTGGGGGTGTCGTCGTCGCGGTTCGCGTTCCACAAGACCGGCAGCGGCGCGCCGATCCCGACGTATGACGCCGCCTACGAGGAGATCTCGGCCATTGTCGGCGGGGTGGCCGACGCCGGCGGCGGGCTGCTGCAGTTCATCCCGGACATCGCTGCGGGCGGTTATGAAGGTGTGCTGCAGGAGGTGTTCGAGGCCGCCGCCGATGTCGGGGTCCCGGTGACCTTCACGCTGACCACCGGCAATTCCGGGGAGCCGATATGGCCGGGAGCGGTGAAGTTGGTGGAGGAGTTCAACTCGCGACCCGACCGGACGGGCGGCGATATCACCGCGCAGGTGTTCGCCCGCCCGATCGGGCTGGTGATCGGACTGGAGCTGACCGCCAACCCGTTCGTGCTGTATCCGAGCTACCAGGAGATCGCGGATCTGCCACTGGAGCAGCGGGTCGCGCAGATGCGTAAGCCCGAGGTGCGGGCCGCCATCCTGGCGGACAAACCCGGCGAGGGCCATCCCTTCATGTACTTCGCCCAGGCCTGGGAATGGATGTTCCCGATGACCGAGCCGGCGAACTACGAGCCGTCCGCCGATGACAGCATCCTGGCCCGGGCCAGGGCGCGCGGGGTGAGTCCGCTGGAGGAGGCCTACGACCGGCTGCTCGACGACGACGGCCGGGCGATGATGCTGGTGGCACTGGCCAACTTCGAGAACAACTCCCTCGACACCGTCGGGCAGCTGATAGGCCGCGATGACGTGGTGCTGGGCCTCGGCGACGGCGGCGCGCACTACGGCATGATCTGCGACGCCAGCTATCCGACGTTCGTGCTTGCGCACTGGGCCCGCGACCGGGCCTCGGGCCGGCTTTCAGTGGCCGAAGCGGTGCGGCAGCTGACCTCGGTGCCGGCCCGGGTGGCCGGTCTGGCCGATCGCGGCCGTATCGCTGTCGGCTACAAGGCCGACCTCAATGTGATCGACCATGCCGGGTTGACGCTGCACAGGCCGGTCATCACCTATGACCTGCCGGCCGGCGGGCGTCGGCTGGATCAGACCGCAGACGGCTACGTCGCGACGATCGTCTCCGGAGAGGTGATCGCCGAGAACGGCGTGCCGACCTCGGCCCGGCCGGGCCGGCTGATCCGCGGTCGCCAGCCCGCACCGGCCTGAATCGGCGAGTGTGCGCCCTGCGCAGGCCAATTCGCCGAAATCGCTGCATAGCCAACACACTCGACATCAGATCGGGCAGCCTGCAGCACGAAGTTTGGTGCGAACGCGCTCAACGACGACCGCTGGCCGGGCCAGCATTGCAGCACTGACCCGCACCACGACCCAGCCGGCAGCCTCGAGCAATGCAATTCGCTCGATGTCCCACGCCCGCTGTCTGGCATCAGACCAGTGCTGGACTCCGTCGTATTCCACGGCCACCTTCCACTGCGGCCATCCCAGGTCGACCCGGATGCGCAAGCCTGGAAATGCAATCTGGGTCTGCGGCTTCGGCAGCCCGCCGCGAACCAGAACGAGGCGGAGCCGACTCTCCTGCGGCGACTCCGCTCCGCCGTCGACCAATTCAAGGACGGACTGGAACTGCCGCGCTCCACGAACTGCAGGCCATCGGTCTGCCACTGCCGTGACATCTCCCCGCTGGACTCCGGTCGCCCGGAGCAGCGCATCGAGGATAGGTATTGCGACGTCCGGGGCCTGGCTGCGTCCTATGTCGAAGGCGGTGCGGGCCGCGGTCGTCACCGGGAGACTGCCCACCAGGCCGACCTCGTCATCGTGAATGCGGAAGCTGCGGATCATGATGCCGCGTTGGCCATGCCTGTTGCGACGAAGCACTTCGGCAGGCTTTGACGGGTCGAGCCACTTTGTGCCCCATGCCGCGGCAGCGGACAGCCCGCAGAGGGTTGCCCCGGTGGACAGCCATGCGGCCTGCGCCCGCATCAGCGCGGTCAACTCGAGATCTCGCGGAATGTAGACGTCACGGTAGACAGTGCGGTGTTCGCGAGCCAGGTGGTGGCGAGTGAGTTCGCCGCGCCGGACCGCGGCACTACCGATGAAGGGCTCCACGCCTGGAGCATCGGAGACCACGCCGGCGAACGTGTGCCCTGTGCAGGCAGATTCACCTTCTGCTGTGCATAGGGCCCACATTGGGGACAACGAAAAGTGCCCGGCCCCCTGTCCTGATCCGGCGGGGGCCGGGCACTTTTCGTGAAAGGGACTTAGAAGTCCATACCGCCCATGCCACCGGTCGGGTCGCCCGCGGGAGCGGACGCCTTCTCCGGCTTGTCGGCGACGACGGCCTCGGTGGTCAGGAACAGCGCCGCGATGGACGCCGCGTTCTGCAGCGCCGAGCGGGTGACCTTGACCGGGTCGGCGACGCCGGCCTTGAGCAGGTCCTCGTACTCGTTGGTCGCGGCGTTCAGGCCGGTTCCGGACGGGGAGTTGCGCACCTTCTCGGCGACAACGCCCGGCTCCAGGCCGGCGTTGAAGGCGATCTGCTTCAGCGGAGCCTCGAGCGCAACGCGCACGATGTTGGCACCGGTGGCCTCGTCGCCGGTGAGCGTGAGCTCATCGAGCGCCGGGGCCGCCTGCAGCAGGGCCACGCCGCCGCCGGCGACGATGCCCTCCTCGACGGCTGCCTTGGCGTTGCGCACCGCGTCCTCGATGCGGTGCTTGCGCTCCTTGAGCTCCACCTCGGTGGCAGCTCCGGCCTTGATCACCGCAACACCGCCGGCCAGCTTGGCCAGGCGCTCCTGCAGCTTCTCGCGGTCGTAGTCGGAGTCGCTGTTCTCGATCTCGGCGCGGATCTGGGCGACCCGGCCGGCGATGGCCTCGGAGTCACCGGCACCCTCGACGATGGTGGTCTCGTCCTTGGTGACGACGACCTTGCGGGCAGTGCCGAGCAGCGAGGTGTCAGCGGTCTCCAACGACAGGCCGACCTCTTCGCTGACGACCTGACCACCGGTGAGGATGGCCATGTCCTGCAGCATCGCCTTGCGGCGGTCACCGAAGCCCGGGGCCTTGACGGCGACGGACTTGAAGGTGCCGCGGATCTTGTTGACGACGAGGGTGGACAGCGCCTCACCCTCGACATCCTCGGCGATGATCAGCAGCGGCTTGCCGGACTGGATGACCTTCTCCAGCAGCGGCAGCAGGTCCTTGACCGTCGAGACCTTGGAGCTGACCAGCAGGATGTAGGGATCCTCCAGGACGGCTTCCTGACGCTCGGCGTCGGTGACGAAGTAGCCGGAGATGTAGCCCTTGTCGAAGCGCATGCCCTCGGTGAGCTCAAGCTGCAGGCCGAAGGTGTTGGACTCCTCGACGGTGATGACACCCTCGTTGCCGACCTTGTCCATGGCCTCGGCGATCAGGTCGCCGATGGTCTGGTCACCGGCGGAGATGCCGGCGGTGGCAGCGATCTGCTCCTTGGTCTCGACCTCTTTGGCCGACTTCAGCAGGGTCTCGGTGATCTTCTCGACGGCCTTCTCGATACCGCGCTTGAGACCGAGCGGGTTGGCGCCGGCCGCGACGTTGCGCAGGCCTTCGCGAACCAGCGCCTGGGCCAGCACGGTGGCGGTGGTGGTGCCGTCGCCGGCGACGTCGTCAGTCTTCTTGGCGACTTCCTTGACCAGCTCAGCGCCGATCTTCTCGTACGGATCCTCGAGTTCGATCTCCTTGGCGATGGAAACGCCGTCATTGGTGATCGTGGGAGCGCCCCACTTCTTCTCCAGGACGACGTTGCGCCCCTTCGGGCCGAGGGTGACCTTGACCGCGTCAGCGAGGGCGTTGAGGCCCCGCTCGAGGCCGCGGCGAGCCTCTTCGTCGTACGCAATAATCTTGGACATTGCGGTGTGAATCCTCCGGTGGGGAATGACACGTTCTCGGTCGGACTCGGTGCCCGCGACGGACGACCTCAGCTGTCAGCGGCTTGAAGTCTCACCGTCCCGACCTAGCACTCACCGGTCGTGAGTGCCAACACTCTTTTTAGCACTCGACCATGCCGAGTGCAAGATTGTTCACCGTGCGCGTAGGTCGGCCCCGGGCCAGGGACACACCTGGCGGCCACCCGGGGCGCTGGATCCGCCTGCGTTAGAGTCCAACTCGGTCGGAAGGAGGCCCCCGGGTGCGGGCAGTCGAGGCGCCCAGCACCCAGGCGTTGCGGGGCTGGCAACGGCGGGCGCTGGTTCGGTATCTGACCGCCAAGCCGCGCGACTTCCTCGCGGTGGCCACCCCAGGCTCGGGCAAGACCACGTTCGCACTGCGGATTGCGGCTGAACTGCTGGCCGAGGGGACCATCGAGACGGTGACGGTGGTTGTCCCCACCGAACATCTCAAGACACAGTGGGCGGACGCGGCCGCGCAGCACGGCATCGCACTGGACCCGAAGTTCTCCAACTCCAACTCGCAGAACTCCTCGGAGTATCACGGGGTGGTGGTCACCTACGCCCAGGTCGCCAGCCACCCGACCCGGCATCGGGTGCGCACCGAGAATCGCAAGACACTCGTCGTCTTCGACGAGATCCACCACGGCGGCGACGCCAAGACCTGGGGTGATGCCATCCGGGAGGCGTTCGGCGACGCGACCCGGCGCCTCGCCCTGACCGGCACCCCGTTTCGCAGCGACGACTCCGCGATCCCGTTCGTCACCTACGAGCCCGGGCCCGACGGCTTCGCCCGTTCGCAGGCCGACCACACCTACGGCTACGCCGATGCGCTGGCCGACGGTGTGGTGCGCCCGGTGATGTTCATGGCCTATTCCGGCGAGGCCCGCTGGCGTGACAGCGCCGGCGAGGAACACGCGGCACGGCTGGGCGAGCCGCTGACCGCCGAGCAGACGGCCCGGGCCTGGAAGACGGCGCTGAACCCGGCGGGCGAGTGGATGCCCGCGGTGATCGCCGCGGCCGACACCCGGCTGCGGGGCCTTCGCGAACATGTTCCCGACGCCGGCGGAATGATCATCGCCTCCGACCAGACCGCCGCCCGCGCCTACGCCGACCTGTTGGTGAGGATTACCGGCGAGGCCCCCACGGTGGTGCTTTCCGACGACCCCGGCTCGTCGGACCGCATCTCCGAGTTCACCACGAGCACGTCCAGTTGGCTGGTGGCGGTCCGGATGGTGTCCGAGGGGGTCGACGTGCCACGGCTGGCAGTGGGGGTCTACGCGACCAGTGCGTCGACCCCGCTGTTCTTCGCCCAGGCGATCGGCCGCTTCGTCCGTTCCCGCCAGCCCGGCGAGACCGCCAGCATCTTCCTGCCGTCGGTGCCCAGCCTGCTGCTGCTCGCCAGCGAGATGGAGGCCCAGCGCAACCACGTGCTGGGCAAGCCGCACCGGGAGACCCTCGAGGATGCCCTCGACGGAGAACTCGCCGCACAGCGCCGCGACGAACCGGATCTGCAGGAGAAGGGCATCGAGTATCTGGGCGCCGATGCCGAACTCGACCAGGTGATCTTCGACGGGGCGTCCTTCGGTACGGCGACACCGGCGGGCAGCGATGAGGAAGCCGACTATCTCGGCATCCCGGGCCTGCTCGACGCCGCGTCGATGCGCGACCTGCTGCGGCGCAGGCAGGAGGAACAGCTCACCAAGCGCACCGCCGCCGGGATTGCGGCGCCGCGTACCACCCACGGCCAACTCCGCGAACTGCGCCGCGAACTCAACGCCCTGGTGTCGGCGACCCACCACCGCACCGGCCGGTCGCACGGCTGGATCCACAACGAACTGCGCCGGGTCTGCGGCGGACCGCCGGTGGCGGCGGCCAACAGCGACCAGATTCAGGCCCGGATCGAGGCCGTCCGCTCGCTACAGGCCTAGCAGCGCGGGCAGGTCGGCGACGGAGTCCAGCACATGGTTGGGCTGCATGGCGAACTCGTCGGCGGCCCAGCGGTCGAGGGTGTCCTGCCGGAACTTGCCGGTGCGGACCAGCACCCCGGTCATGCCGACCACCTGGGCGGCCAGCACGTCGTTGTTGAGGTCGTCGCCGACCATGTACATCTCCTCCGGTTCCACCCCCAACCGGGCGGCGGCCGCCTGAAAGCCGACCGGCGCCGGCTTGCCCACCGCGACAGCCTTACGCCCGGAGGTCTGCTCCATGCCGATCAGGTACATGCCGGTGTCGATGCGCAGTCCCTCGGTGGTGGTCCAGGCGGTGCTGCGGTGCATGGCGACCACCGGCACACCCTGGGCCATCCAGTCATAGACCCGGCTCAGCGTGAGGTGGCAGAACTGCGGCCCGGCGCCGCCGAGCAGGATCACATCCGGCCGACCGGAGGAGTCCACGGCGATGATCTCCACACCGGGCATGTCCTCGGTGATGTCGCCATTGTTGACCAGCAGGCAACGCGCGCCCGGATAGTGCGCCCGGACATAGTCGGCGGTCAGGGCGGCGGCGGTGATCACCTCGTCGGGGCGGACAGTCATGCCGGCCGCCGATAGCGCCGCGGCGATCTGGGCGCGGGTCAGGGTGGTGGTGTTGGTCAGATACGAGCAGGCGACCTGATGCTCGGCGAGTACCCGCACCGCCTGCGCCGCACCCGCGATGGGCTGCCAGGAGGTCACCAGAACACCGTCGATATCGAACAGCACACCACCGACTGCCATGGAACCAAACAGTAGGCGCACCGTATGTTCTAAGCATGCGATGGACTGAGAACGACGTACCCGATCAGAGTGGCCGCCTGGCGATCGTCACCGGTTCCAACACCGGCCTGGGCTACGACACCGCGCGGGTTCTGGCCGCCCACGGCGGCGCCGTGGTGATGGCCGTCCGGGACACCGCCAAGGGCGAGGCGGCGGCGGCCCGCATCCGGCAGCTTTCGCCGGGCGCCGATATCAACGTGCGCAAACTCGACCTGGGCTCGCTGGACTCGGTGCGTGCCGCCGGCGCCGAGCTGGCCGCCGCCTACCCGCGGATCGACCTGCTGATCAACAACGCCGGGGTGATGTACCCGCCGAAGCAGACCACCGCCGACGGGTTCGAGTTGCAGTTCGGCACCAACCATTTGGGCCACTTCGCGCTGACCGGACTGCTGCTGCCGAATCTGCTGGACGTGGACGGGTCCCGGGTCGTGGTGGTCGCCAGCATCGCCCACAACATCAAGGCGAAGATCGACTTCGCCGATCTGCAGTGGGAACATCGGCGCTACGACCGGGTGGCCTCCTACGGCCAGTCCAAGCTGGCCAATCTGATGTTCGCCTACGACCTGCAGCGCCGGCTGGACGCCGCGAAAGCGAAAACCATTGCCGTGGGCGCACATCCGGGCGTGGCGGCCACCGAACTGGTCAGGCATGTGCCCGGCGCCGGGTTACCGGGCGTGAACTGGCTGTCCGGCAAACTGCTCAACAGCTCCGAGTTGGGTGCGCTGCCGACGCTGCGGGCTGCCACCGATCCGGCGGTTCGGGGCGGTCAGTACTACGGCCCGGACGGGTTCCGCGAACTGCGCGGCTACCCGAAGCTGGTCACCTCCAGCAAGCAGTCCCACGATGTCGCGGTTCAGGAACGGCTGTGGACGGTGTCCGAGGAACTCACCGGCGTCACCTATCCGGTCTGACACAACCTGATGCGCAGCGTCGATGAGCATCGCCGCGTCGTAACCGGGCTGATCTCCGCGCGGCCACCGTCACCGGTGGGGCTGGCCGACGCGCTCGGCCTGGTACTCGCCGAGGATGTCATCGCGCCGCTGTCGCTGCCGGTGTTCGACAACTCCGCCATGGACGGCTATGCGGTGCGGGTCGAGGACGTCGTCGGCGCCGGCCCCGGTCGGCCGGTGACACTGCCTGTCGCCGAGGATATTCCGGCTGGGCGCACCGACCGGCTCAGCCTCGTGCCGGGGACCGCGCACCGGATCATGACCGGTGCGCCGATGCCGGCCGGGGCGAGCGCGGTGGTACCGGTGGAGGCCACCGACGGCGGTATGCCGTCGGTGACGATCTCGTCGGCACCCAGGCCGGGCCAGCACGTCCGGAAATCCGGCGAGGACGTCACCGCGGGCACCCGCGTCCTGCGCGCCGGGCAGGTCGTCACACCGGCGGTACTCGGACTCGTGGCCGCCCTCGGACTGGACCGTCTGACCGTCATTCCCCGTCAGCGGGTGCTGGTGATCTCCACCGGGTCGGAACTGGTGCCGGCAGGCACCGCACTGGCGCCCGGGCAGATC
>JBFYOR010000006.1:0-4353 GCA_041303695.1 Mycobacterium sp.
GGGTCCAGGTATCACCGTCGTCAACGTCCTGCGCACCGCCGCCCTTGTCCGCGACTCGGTGGGTCTGGGCAGCGGCGCCCGGCAGCGCAATATCGCCGGACGGGTACGGCTGCGGGCCTGCCCGCCGGGTGAGGTTCTGCTCGTCGACGATGTCGTCACCACCGGGGCGACCGCCCGCGAGGCGGTTCGGACGCTGGTGTCCGGGGGCGCCCGGGTGGCGGCGGTACTGACCCTGGCGCACGCCTGACCGGCACGACTTTCACGGGAAAAGTGGCACCACCGCGGCGACAGCGACTACCGTCGGGGCGTAGTACCCGCGATGCGGAGGAGGTGGTTTTTCGACTTCTGGCGTCGGCGGGCGAGGTTTGTTCGACCCCGGTCACGGCCGACGCAGTTCAGCAACGATGAGCAGGGCGCGCAGCAGTGCGGGCCACCCCGTGGAAGAAACGAGTTGCCAAGCATGTCAACCCAATCCGTGAATTCCGGCCAGTCCTCCGCTGATGGTCAGGCCACCGACGTCCCCACCGCGCACGTCCAGGTGACCGGGCGCAACGTCGAGGTCCCCGACCACTACCGCCTGTTTGTGGGGCAGAAGCTCGCGCGGGCGGAGCGGATCGACTCCTCGATCCACCGCTTCGACGTCGAACTCGCCCACGAGAACAACCGGCGCCAGCGCAAGAACTGTCAGCACGTCGAGATCACCGCGCACGCCGGGCGAGGTCCGGTTGTCCGCGGGGAGGGCCGCGCCGACACCTTCTACGGCGCCTTCGAGGCCGCCGTCCACAAACTCGAGAGCCGGCTGCGACGCGGTAAGGACCGCCAGAAGGTGCACTACGGGGACAAGACCCCGATATCGGTGCGCCACGTGGGCAACAGCGCGGCCAGCGCCCCGGTTGACCTCGCCGAGGCGTTCAACCCGGCCGGCTCCGCGCCGGTCCAGACTCCGGTCGAAGACCACGAGCCCGGCCATATCGTGCGGGTCAAGGAGCATCCGGCCAAACCGATGACCGTCGACGACGCGCTCTACGAGATGGAACTGGTCGGCCACGACTTCTTCCTGTTCCACGACAAGGAGACCGACCGGCCCACGGTCGTCTACCGCAGGCACGCCTACGACTACGGATTGATTCGGCTGGGCTGATCGGGCTCGCCTGATCAAGGCGTATCGGCGCGTCACCTAGGATGGAGGGCGCTCAAGACTCCAATCCTGCAGGGGAAGCCTCCCCTCAAGCGTTCCAGGGGAACATGTGCTGTCGAAGTTGCTGCGCCTTGGTGAAGGTCGCATGGTCAAGCGTCTCCGGGGGGTGGCGAACTACGTCAACACCCTGTCCGACGACGTCGAGAAGCTGACCGACGCCGAACTGCGGGCCAAGACCGATGAGTTCCGCAAGCGCGTCGCCGACGGCGAAGCGCTCGACGACCTGCTTCCCGAGGCCTTCGCGGTGGCCCGCGAGGCGGCCTGGCGGGTGCTGTCCCAGCGGCACTTCGACGTCCAGGTGATGGGCGGTGCCGCCCTGCACTTCGGCAACGTGGCGGAGATGAAGACCGGTGAGGGCAAGACCCTGACCTGTGTGCTGCCGGCCTACCTCAACGCCCTCGGCGGCAAGGGTGTGCACGTCGTCACCGTCAACGACTACCTGGCCCGACGCGATAGCGAGTGGATGGGCCGGGTGCACCGCTTCCTCGGTCTGGAGGTCGGGGTGATCCTGTCCGGGCTGACCTCCGATGAGCGGCGCGCGGCGTACGCCGCCGACATCACCTACGGCACCAATAACGAATTCGGTTTCGACTACCTGCGCGACAACATGGCCCATTCGCTCGAGGACCTGGTTCAGCGCGGCCATAACTTCGCCGTCGTCGACGAGGTCGACTCCATCCTCATCGACGAGGCCCGCACCCCGCTGATCATCTCCGGACCGGCCGACGGCGCCTCGACCTGGTACACCGAGTTCGCCCGGTTGGCCCCGATGATGGAGAAGGACGTCCACTACGAGGTCGACATCCGTAAGCGCACCGTCGGCGTGCACGAGGTGGGCGTGGAGTTCGTCGAGGACCAGTTGGGCATCGAGAACCTCTACGAGGCCGCCAACTCGCCGCTGGTGAGCTACCTGAACAACTCGCTGAAGGCCAAGGAGCTGTTCTCCCGCGACAAGGACTACATCGTCCGCGACGGCGAGGTCATCATCGTCGACGAGTTCACCGGTCGTGTGCTGGTCGGCCGGCGCTACAACGAGGGTATGCACCAGGCCATCGAGGCCAAGGAAAAGGTCGAGATCAAGGCCGAGAACCAGACCCTGGCCACCATCACGCTGCAGAACTACTTCCGGCTCTACGACAAGTTGTCGGGTATGACCGGCACCGCCGAGACCGAGGCCGCCGAGCTGCACGAGATCTACAAGCTGGGCGTGGTCCCGATCCCGACCAACCGGGACATGGTCCGCAAAGACCAGACCGACCTCATCTACAAGACCGAGGAAGCCAAGTTCATCGCGGTGTCCGACGATATCGGCGAACGCTACGAAAAGGGTCAGCCGGTCCTGATCGGCACCACCAGCGTCGAGCGTTCGGAGTACCTGTCCCGGATGCTGACCAAGCGGCGCATCCCGCACAACGTGCTCAACGCCAAGTTCCACGAGCAGGAGGCCGGCATCATCGCCGAGGCCGGCCGGCGCGGAGCCATCACGGTGGCCACCAACATGGCCGGCCGCGGAACCGACATCGTGCTCGGTGGCAATGTCGACTTCCTGCTCGACCTGCGGTTGCGCGATCGCGGCCTGGACCCGATCGAGACCCCGGACGAGTACGAGACCGCGTGGCACCAGGAACTGCCGAAGGTCCAGGAGGAAGCCGCCGCCGAAGCCGAGCAGGTCCGCGAGGTCGGCGGGCTCTACGTGCTGGGCACCGAGCGCCACGAGTCGCGCCGCATCGACAACCAGTTGCGCGGCCGGTCCGGCCGCCAGGGCGACCCGGGCGAGTCCCGGTTCTACCTGTCACTCGGCGACGAGCTCATGCGGCGGTTCAACGGCGCCACCCTGGAGTCCTTGCTGACCAGGCTCAACCTGCCCGACGACGTTCCCATCGAGGCCAAGATGGTGACCCGGGCGATCAAGAGCGCGCAGACCCAGGTCGAGCAGCAGAACTTCGAGATCCGCAAGAACGTGCTCAAGTACGACGAGGTGATGAACCAGCAGCGCACGGTCATCTACGAGGAGCGTCGCCGCATCCTCGGTGGCGAGGACCTGCAGCAGCAGGCCAACGACATGCTCGTCGACGTGGTCACCGCCTATGTCGACGGCGCCACCGCCGAGGGCTATTCGGAGGACTGGGACCTCGAGCAGCTGTGGGGTGCGCTGCGGACGCTCTACCCGGTGGGGGTGGACCACCACGAGCTCGTCGACTCCGAGGCGGTCGGCGAGGCCGGCGAGCTGACCCGCGAGGAGCTGCTCGACATCCTGGTCACCGATGCCAAGAAGGCCTATGCCAAGCGGGAAGCCGATATCGAGGCGATCGCCGGCCCGGAGGCCATGCGCCAACTGGAGCGCAACGTGCTGCTCAGCGTGCTCGACCGTAAGTGGCGCGAGCACCTCTACGAGATGGACTACCTCAAGGAGGGCATCGGCCTGCGGGCGATGGCGCAGCGCGATCCGCTGGTCGAGTACCAGCGCGAGGGCTACGACATGTTCGTCGGCATGCTCGAGGCGCTCAAGGAGGAGTCGGTCGGCTTCCTGTTCAACGTCCAGGTCGAGGCCGCCCCGCAGGCGCCGACGGTCGCCGCCCAGGCCATGCCGGAGGGTCTGCGGGCCAAGGGAATCACCGAGGACGAATCCCGGCCGCTGACCTACGTCGGTCCGTCCGAGGACGGCGACGCCGAGGTGCAGCGGCACGACCCTGCCGCCGCATCCGGGGGGAAGGCCAGCCGCAGGGACCGCCGGGAGGCCGCCCGCCAGCAGGGCAAAGAGCGAAAGCTGCTGCGGCGGCGCTGATTCAGCCCCCCGGGGATTCAGCCCATGTGCAGGGCGACGACCCGCCAGCGCGGACCGGTCGTCGTGCCGCTCTGCTCGATCCGGCACGCGATGGCGTGCAGGCGGTCGGCCCTGGTGTAGCTGGCGGCCACTTCGGCGGCGCTGCCGTCGGGTTCGGCGAGTTGGGCCACCACCCGCCGCAGCCGTGCCGGGCCGGTGCCGCCGGCTGCCGGAAGGGTGTCGGCCAGACCGGCGGCCAGCAGCGGCCGCAGCTGGGCCGGCGGCCGGCGCCGGTCGATGACCTCCAGGATCCGCCGCAGTGCGGCATCGGCGAAGACCGCCGCGGTGCGGGTGCGGGCGTCCTCGGCCGCACCACCCCGGCCGGCCGGGG
>JBFYOR010000007.1:0-11256 GCA_041303695.1 Mycobacterium sp.
ACCATCGACCTGTGCGTCGACGGCGACCCGATCTGCTCCAAAGACCAGGCCAACAGCATCGTGCCGCACCTGTTGTACGGAGTGAACGGAATGGCCGCCCAGGCAGCGCAATTCGCCGCCGGCCGGTTGCAGCCCTAGCCCGCGATCGACGGCATGACGGCCTCGATGAGGTGCGGACCCGGCTCGCCGAGTGCCCACCGCAGCGCATCCGCCAGTTCCTCTGCGGTGCCGACCCGCCGGGCCGGCACTCCCATCCCCTCTGCGATTTTGACGAAATCCAGTGCCGGGGGCGTCAGGTCGAGCAACGCCTCGGCTTTCGGGCCGGGCGGGGCGCCGCCGCTCTGCGCGCCAACGCGCTGCAACTCGATGCGCAGGATGTCGTAGGCGCGGTTGGCGTACACGACGGTGGTGATGTCGAGGTTCTCCCGGGCATGGCTCCACAGCGCGGAAATGGTGTACATCGCCGAGCCGTCGGATTCCAGGCACAGCACCGGACGGTCCGGCGCGGCGATCGCCGCGCCGATCGCCACCGGCAGGGCGTAGCCGATCGCACCACCGGTCAGCGTCAGCCAGTCATGCGCCGGGGCACCCGCCGTGGCCTGCGGCAGCAGGAACCCCGAGGTGTTCGATTCGTCGACGACGATCGCCCGTTCCGGCAGCAGCGCCCCGATGACGTCCGCCGACGTCGCTGCGGTGAGTTGACCGGACGGCAGCGACGGCCGGCCCGCCGGTGCGGTCGGAACCGGGGTGTCCGGGGCCAGCCGATCGGCCAGCTCGATCAGTGCGGCCGCGGCACCGACCGGACCGCACAGCGTGTACACCTGCGCTTCTTCGGGCACCAGATCACTCGGCTTACCCGGGTACCCGAAGAAGGTGACCGGGGCGACGGCCCCGGCCAGAATCAGCTGCCGGGTGCCCGCCAGTTGTGCTTCGGCGGCCTCGCCGAAGTAGGCGATCCGCTCGGCCGCGGCGATTCCGGCGCCGCGCTCCAGCCGGGTGGGGAAGGTCTCACAGAACACCCGCGCTCCGAATGCCTGCGCCAGCCGGGCCGCCGCACCGAGGCCCTGCGCCCGGGTGGCGTCACCACCGACCAGGATCACCGTCGGCTCGCCGGAGCGCAACGCCTCCTCCGCCGAACCGGTGTCCACAGCGGCCGGTTCAGGTTGGCGCACAACGGTTCCCGCCGGATCGGCGCCGTCGGACCAGGACACGTCCGCAGGCAGGATGAGCGTGGCGATCCGCTTCTCGTCGCGGGCGAAGATCAGTGCGTCGGCAGTGTCGGCGCCGACCCGATCGGGACTCATGGTGCGGCGCACCCACCCGGATACCGTGCCTGCCACCGAGTCGATATCGGACTCCAGTGGGGCGTCGTAGCGCTTGTGATACGTCGCGTGGTCGCCGATCACCACCAGCATCGGAACCCTGGCACGGCGGGCGTTGTGCAGGTTGGCCAGACCGTTGCCCAGGCCGGGGCCCAGATGCAGCAACACAGCGGCGGCCTGCCCCGACATCCGGGCGTAGCCGTCGGCCGCCCCGGTTGCGACCCCCTCGAAAAGGGTGAGCACACCGCGCATCTGCGGCACGGCGTCCAGGGCGGCGACGAAGTGCATCTCCGAGGTCCCCGGGTTGGCGAAACACACCCGGACGCCGTTGTCGACGAGTGTCGTGATGAGTGCCTGTGCGCCGTTCACCGCACTGACTCTAGTTAGGCAGCGCCCAGTAGCGCCGAGACATCGAGCAGCACCAGTTCATTGTCATCGATGCGACCAGGTTCGCGACTGCTCGAGTACGGCAGGTTGTTGTCGTTGCCGACCACGATGTGGCGGCCATCGACCATATCGAGGCTTTCGATGGTCGCGAACGGAAAGGTGAGCACACCATCGGTCAGGGGAACACGTGCCAGCCCGCGCGGGTCGGTGATGGACATGAGGTCGGTGAACCCAACCTTGCGGACCGGGCCGCCGACTCGCTCTTCGCCCATCTCGATCTTGTAGATACGTTTGAAGCGGGCAGGTTCGGCGAAGCAGTCGTCGCGCGCTTCGCCCGGCGGGCACGCCTTGTCGGCGGTGCCGTACCCGTCATCACGCTCGATCACCAGGGCCGTGGTCGCGTCGATCATGGTGATATCACCGATTGCGTTGCCGTCCTGCTCCAGGAGGTAGTTCCAGTGCCGGCCGGTCCAGCGTTCAGCGGCGATGTCGAACTCAAGGATTCGCACCACCCTCTGGTCGGGCTCCCCTGCCAGTGGGCCCTCCAACATCGGGTAGAGCAGGCGGCCGTCCGGGGAACCGGCCATGGCTTCAAGGCCTGTGGATCGCGCGACCCCGATCGATCCCCGGCCGCCGGGGTGATCCGGTGAGTGCACGGCCCGCCCGTCGACCAGCGTGTCGATCACTGCGAGAAGCCGACCATCGGGATCGAATTGAAGCAGGTAGGGACCGAATTCCTCACCGATCCACAGCTGGCCTCCGGCGAAATGCAGGCTCTCCGGGTCAAAATCACCGCCGGTCAGGTAGCGCTCGGCGGTCCCGTCGGTGACGATCGGGAACGGAGCCTTCCTGAGTGGATCGCGCAGGAAAAGGGTCTGCAGCCGGGTGAACTCGCCGGAGTCGAAGTCGACCCGGTAGCGATTCAGCTGCAGCATGAAGTCCGGCGAGTTCGCTTTACCGCCCGCCCCGTTGTCGGTGAGCAACCAGAAGCTGCCGTCGTCGGCCCGCCGGATCGCCGAGTGACCCTGGACGGGTTGGCCGGCAAACGGCCAGCTGACATCGCCCGTTGCGGGCGGCTGGGCGTACTTGCCGCTGCTGCGAAGTTCCACCGGCGCGTCCGGCGGCGGGACGAGCAGCGTCCGCGCGGGCAGCACGGCTTGGCCGGCCAGCACGGCGGGATAAGCGGGATAAGCCTTGTCGGCCGCGGCAACGGCCGTCACCGTCCCGACCGCCATTAGGACGACACCCACGGCGGCAGCCGGGGCCCACGGTAGACGAGTCACACCCGCGATGATTCCCCTTCTCGCCGTTCGCGTCAGGTGGTACGGATGTCGTCAAGCCTTCGCGTCGCCGCGTCGAAACCGGCCACCAGTTCGGCGATGATCTCCGCGGCCGGGCGGATCTCGTTCATCCGGCCGACGATCTGGCCCACCGGCATGGCCACCACGCTGGGATCGTGCGATTGACTCATCCGCTGGTGCGCCTCGCTGACGAGGATGTTCTGCAACGGCATCGGCAGCGCGTCGGGGGCGCCCTGGGCATCCCAGGCGTCGGTCCACCGACTCTTGAGCAGCCGCGCCGGCTTGCCGGAATAGATGCGCCGTCGCACCGTGTCACTGGAGGTGGCGGCCAGCAGTGCCTGCTGGATGACTGACGGGCCATCGGAGTCCCGGGTGCCGAGATCGTATTCGGCGGCGGTCAGGAAGGCCGACCCCATCCAGACCCCGGATGCACCGAGTGCGAGAGCAGCGGCCACCTGCCGGCCGGTGCCGATACCGCCGGCGGCCAGAACGGGTGTCTGCCCCACCGCGTCGACCACCTCGGGGACCAGGACCATCGAGGCGATCTCTCCGGTGTGCCCGCCGGCTTCGTAGCCCTGGGCGACGACGATGTCGACCCCGTTCTCGGCGTGCTGGCGGGCGTGACCTGCGGTGCCGGCCAGTGCGGCCACCGGAACACCGGCGCCGTGGGCCTGCTCGAGCACATCAGCCGGCGGTGAGCCGAGAGCGTTGGCGATCAACGAGATCCGGTGACCGAGTGCCACGTCGACATGCGACCGGGCCACCGAATGCAGCCAGCCCAGTACGCCTTCGCTGCCCGGTCCGTCGTCGGGCAGAGCAGGGACACCGAGGTCGGCCAGCGTCTTGGCGACGAAATCACGGTGGGTCTGCGGGATGAGGTTGTTGATGTCGACCGAACTGCCCTCGGTGGGCACACTGGCCGGCATCACGATGTCGACCCCGTAGGGCAGGCCGAGAGTGTTGTCGTCCATCCAGCACAGCACGGACTCGAGGTCGTCCGGGTGGTTGAACCGCACGCACCCCAGCACGCCCATACCGCCGGCCCGGGTGACCGCCGCGGCCACCTTCTCCGACGGGGTGAACACGAAGATCGGATACTCGATGCCGAACCGGTCGCAGAGTTCGGTGCGCATCAGCCGGCTTCCGTGTGATCGGCCGGGGCGTGCTTGGCGTGCACCTCGTCGGCGGGGCGTTGCTCGGTCTGTTCCTTGGCCCACTTGTAGTCCGGCTTGCCTGCCGGCGAGCGTTTGATCTCATCCACGATCCACAGGCTGCGGGGCACTTTGTAGCCGGCAATCTCCTTGCGCGCGAAGGCATCCAGGTCCCCGAGCGTCGGCGTGGACCCCTTACGCGGGGCCACCACCGCCGCCACATGCTGGCCGTACCGTGGGTCGGGAACACCGACCACCAGGGCGTCGAAGACGGCGGGGTGGCCCTTCAGTGCGGCCTCGACCTCCTCCGGGTACACCTTCTCCCCCCCGGTGTTGATCGACACCGACCCGCGCCCGAGCATGGTCACCGTGCCGTCCTCCTCGACCATCGCGTAGTCGCCGGGGATCGCGTAGCGCACGCCGTTGATGGTGCGGAAGGTCTCGGCGGTCTTCTTCTCGTCCTTGTAGTAACCCACCGGAATGTTGCCGCGTTTGGCCAGGATGCCGCGGACGCCCGAACCGGGGGCGACCTCGTTGCCATCGTCATCGAGAACGGTCGTCTTCTTGTCGATCATCACCCGCGGCCCGCCGGTCTGCGTGACACCCTTGGCCACGATGCTGGTGCCGCCGAAACCGGTCTCCGAGGAACCGATCGAGTCGGTGATCACCCGGTTGGGCAGCAACTCGAGGAAACGCTCCTTGAGGCTGGGCGAGAAAAGGGCTGCGGTACTGGACAGCACGAACAGCGACGACAGGTCGTACTCACCGGACTCCAGGGCGTCGAGCAACGGGCGGCCCATCGCGTCGCCGGTGAAGAACAACAGGTTCACCTTGTGCTTGTCGATGGTGCGCCAGACCTCGTCGGCGTCGAACTCCGGTGCCAGGATGCTGGTGTGGCCGGCGAACAAGGCCATCCAGGTGGCCGACTGGGTCGCGCCGTGGATCATCGGCGGAATGGCGAACCGGACCATCGGCGGTGCAGAAACCGCCTGCTGGGCGTGGTCGTATTCGCCGGTCACGAATTCGCCTGTGCCGAAGTCGGTTCCACCCAGGAGAACCCGATAGATGTCCTCATGACGCCACATGACGCCCTTGGGGAAGCCGGTGGTGCCGCCGGTGTAGAGCAGATAGATGTCGTCCGCGCTGCGCTCACCGAAATCACGGACCGGCGAGCCCTCGGCGACGGCCTCGTAGAACTCCACCCCGCCGTAGCGCTGGTAGTCCAGATCGCTGCCGTCCTCGATGACCAGCACCGTGCGGATATTCGGCGTGTCGGGCAGCACGTTGGCGACCCGGTCGGCGTACTGCCGTTCGTGCACCAGAGCCACCATGTCGGAGTTGTCGAACAGGTAACGCAGTTCGCCCTCGACATAGCGGTAGTTGACGTTGACCAGGATCGCCCCGGCTTTGACGATGCCCAGCATCGCGATCACGATCTCGATGCGATTGCGGCAGTACAGGCCCACCTTGTCGTCCTTACCGACCCCGTGGTCGATGAGGTAGTGGGCCAACCGGTTGGCCTTCTGTTCCAACTCGGCGAAGGTGATCTGCTCGTCGCCGCAGATCAGCGCAACCCGGTCAGGGACGGCATCGATGGTGTGCTCGGCAAGATCGGCGATATTGAGGGCCACGATCCCAAACTAGAACGTGTTACATTTTTTCTCAACTGGCGTCTCAACCGAGGTTGTGGAAGGCGGACACCCGATGGCTGGCGAAAGTGCTCACGCCCTGATCGAGCAGCGCGGGCATGTCCTCATCGTGACGATGAACCGTCCGGAGTCCCGCAACGCATTGTCCGGCGAGATGCTGTCGATCATGGTGCAGGCCTGGGACCGGGTCGACAGCGATCCCGACATCCGGGTCTGCATCCTCACCGGTGCCGGCGGCTACTTCTGTGCGGGTATGGACCTCAAGGCCGCCACCGCCAAGCCGCCGGGCGACTCGTTCAAGGACGGCAGCTACGACCCGTCCCGGATCGACGGTCTGCTCAAAGGCCGTCGGTTGACCAAGCCGCTGATCGCCGCGGTCGAGGGCCCGGCCATCGCCGGCGGCACCGAGATCCTGCAGGGCACCGACATCCGGGTGGCCGGTCAGAGCGCGAAGTTCGGTATCTCCGAGGCGCGCTGGAGCCTGTATCCGATGGGCGGCTCGGCGGTGCGACTGGTTCGCCAGATTCCGTACACGATCGCCTGCGACCTGCTGCTCACCGGACGGCACATCACCGCCGCCGAGGCCCTGGAATACGGGCTGATCGGGCACGTGGTGCCCGACGGGCAGGCGCTGGAGAAGGCGCTGGAGATCGCTGAGGTAATTGCGAACAACGGGCCCCTGGCGGTGCAGGCGATCCTGCGCTCGATCCGGGAGACCGAGGGCCTGCACGAGAACGAGGCCTTCAAGATCGACACCAAGATCGGCATCGAGGTATTCCTCTCCGAGGACGCCAGGGAGGGCCCGTTGGCCTTCAAGGAGAAACGCGCCCCGCAGTTCAAGATGCGGTAACGCTCACCGAATGTGGGGCCTGTGCACGCCGATCGGCTGAAATCCCGGAATAGGGCCCACGCTCGACGGACTAGACCAGCACCGGCGCCGACGGGGTGAACACCACCGGCATCTTCTCCAGCCCGCTGACAAAGTTCGCCGGCCGCAGCGGCAGTGCGGACTCGTCGGCCAGTCGCAGATCCGGCAGCCGCCGCAGGATTGTGCGCACCATCGTCGTCAGCTCCAGGCGGGCCAGCTGATTCCCGAGGCAGAAGTGGGTGCCGAAGCCGAACGCCAGATGGCTGTTGGGGTTGCGGTCGATGCGGAAGTTCTCCGGGTCTGCGAACACCGATTCGTCGAAGTTCGCCGACTCGAACAACAGCAGCATCTTCTCACCCTGCTTAAGCTGCGTGCCGTGGAACTCGATGTCGCGCATCGCCGTCCGCGCCATGTTCTTCACCGGTGAGGTCCAGCGCAGCATCTCCTCGACCGCTGCGGGCAGCAGAGTCCCGTCGGCCACCAGCCGCTCCCACTGATCGGGATGGCGCAGCAGCTGCTCGGTCCCGCCGGACAGGGTGTGGCGGGTGGTCTCGTCGCCGCCGATGAGGATCAGCAGGGTCTCGAAGACGATCTCGTCGTCGGACATCCGCTGTCCGTCGACCTCGGAGTTGACCAGGATGGAGAACAGGTCGCCGGTCGGTTCGGCCCGGCGCTTGGCGGTGGTTTCCATCGCAAAGCCGTTGTAGCCGGCGAAGGCATCCATGAGCGACTGCAGAGCGGCTTCGTCGGCGCTCGCACTCAGACCGCACACCAGGTCGTCGGACCACTTCAGCAGTGTCGCGCGGTCGGCGGGCAGCACGCCGAGCATGTCGCCGATGACGGCCATCGGCAGCGGGGCGGCGATATCGCGGACGAAGTCGCACTCGCCTCGCTCGCACACCGCGTCGATCAGCGTGTCGCACAACGTCTCGATACCGGCGACCTTGTCCATCACCTGCTTGCGGGTGAAACCCGCGTTGACGAGCTTGCGCCGTAGCAGGTGCTGGGGGTCATCCATATCGATCATGTACGGCATGGCCGGCTGGTCGGGACGGATGCCCCCGGTGTTGGAGAAGACCTCCGGATCGCGTTCGGCGTCCAGCACCGCCTGATAGGTGGCCGCGGCGGCCAGCCCGTTGCGATCGCGGAACACCGGCTCGTTGGCCCGCATCCAGCGGTACGCCCCGCGGGCCGCGCCGTCGGCGAAGAAGTTCCCGTCAGTCAGGTCGACATCGGGTTTCCCGGTCATCAGCTAACCCTCCACATCCTCGCCACCGCGGATTACAGTGACGCCATGCCCGCTGTTCAGCACACCATCGCCGGGACCGTCCTGACCATGCCGGTGCGAGTCCGCAAGGCCGACGTGCATACCGCGATGTTCGCGGTGCCCGCCGACGCCGCCCAACGACTCATCGACTACAGCGGTCTCGAAGTCTGCCAGTTCCGGCCGGGTCGTGCGGTGGTGACGCTGATGCTGGCCCGCTACCACGACGGCGACCTCGGCCGCTACAACGAGTTCGGCACCTGCGTCATGGTCAACCCCCCGGGCTCGAACGCCGCCGGACTCAAGGCGCTCGGCAAGGCGGCGGCGTTCATCCACCACCTGCCGGTGGATCAGTCGTTCACCCTGGAAGCCGGCCGCACCATCTGGGGCTTCCCGAAGATCATGGCGGACTTCACCGTTCGCGATACCGGCCGGTTCGGTTTCGAGGTCTCCGAGGGCGGGTCGCTGATCGCCGCCATGGAATTCGGCCGCGGGCTGCCGATCCCCTCGGTGCGGCCGCGTGCTCAAGTGCTCACCACTTACACCCATGCCGACGGAACCACCCGCGAGGTGCCCTGGGAGATGCGCAACTCCGGAGTCCGCTTCCGTCCGGGCGGGGCGACCCTGCGACTCGGCGATCACCCCTACGCGAAGGAGTTGACGGGCCTGGGGCTGCCGAAGCGACCGATGGTGTCCGGTTCGGTCGGCCACGTCGACATGACGTTCGGTGACGCGCACATCCTGCGCTGAGCGCCCCGTCGTCACCCGGCCAATCTAGAACGTGTTCTAACTGGCCCGCAAGGGAACGTCAGAGCAGCGTGGCGGCTTCGCGGATCTGCTCAGGACTGCGGGCCCCGATGACCATCATCGTCACCCCGGCGGCTTCCCACAGACCGATCTGCTTGCGCACGTGATCGATATCGCCGACGATCGCCGCGTCGTCGACGAGTTCGTCGGGGATGACAGTGGCCGCCTCGTCCTTGCGGCCGCTGCGGAAAAGTCTGGTGACGTCGTCGACCACCTCGGAGTAGCCCATCCGGCGGTAGACCTCGGCATGGAAGTTGGTGTCCTCCGAACCCATCCCGCCCATGTACAGCGCCAGGAACGGCTTGATCATCTCGAAGGTCCCCGCGCGGTCGTCGGTGATCACCACCTGCGCGGTCGCGCAGATCTCGAAGTCCTCGCGGGTGCGGCGCGCACCGGGGCGCGCAAAGCCCTCGTCGAGCCATTCGTTGTACATGCCGGCCAGTCGCGGCGAGTAGAAGATCGGCAGCCAGCCGTCGCAGATCTCGGCCGCCAACGCGATGTTCTTCGGACCTTCGGCCCCCAGCATGACCGGGATGTCGGCACGCAACGGGTGCACGATCGGCTTGAGCACCTTGCCCAGCCCGGTGGTGCCCTCCCCGCTCAGCGGCAGCGGATAGTGCGGGCCCGCGCTGGTGACCGGCGCCTCACGCGCCCAGACCTGCCGGAGGATGTCGATGTACTCACGGGTGCGGGCAAGTGGTTTGGGAAAGCGCTGGCCGTACCAGCCCTCCACCACCTGCGGACCGGAGACTCCCAGGCCGAGGATATGCCGGCCACCGGAGAGGTGATCGAGCGTGAGCGACGCCATCGCACACGCCGTGGGGGTGCGGGCCGACAACTGCACCACCGAGGTGCCCAGTCGCATCCGCGTCGTCTCACGTCCCCACCAGGCCAACGGGGTGAAGGCATCCGAGCCCCAGGCCTCGGCGGTGAACACCGTGTCGAATCCCGCTTCCTCCGCCGCGGCGACCAGCTCCGCATGGTTGGTGGGCGGCTGCGCGCTCCAGTATCCGAGTTGCAGACCCAGTTTCATCGGTCCCGCCTTTCCGTCGCGAGCGCGTTCCTTGCCAGGATAACTAGAACCTGTTCTACTCGATGGTGTGACAGCCAGCCAAAGCAGCCCGGCCCTGATGGACTCACACGAACCGCCGCTCTCAGCACCGCTGACCCTGTCGTTCGACTACACCCGTTCGGTTGGACCGACGCTGAGCGCCTTCTTCACCGCATTGCGCAACCGCCGCGTCGTCGGCGTCCGCGGCTCGGATGGGCGGGTCCACGTACCCGTCATCGAATACGACCCGGTCACCTACGAACGGCTGAGCGAGATCGTGCCGGTGGCCGGAGTCGGGACGGTGCTGTCCTGGACGTGGCAGCCGGAACCGCTCGACGGCCAACCGCTGGACCGTCCCTTCGCCTGGGCGCTGATCAAACTCGACGGGGCCGACACCGCCATGCTGCACGCCGTCGACGCACCCGACGGCATCACCAGCGGTGACCGGGTGCACGCGCACTGGGTCGACGAGCCGGTCGGGTCGATCACCGATATCGCCTACTTCGTCCCCGGTGAAGAACCGGAGCCGGCACCGGATCAGACCGACGGCGATGATCGCGACCCGGTAACCATGCTGGTGGTCCCGTCCAGCCTGGAGGTTCAGCACAGTGTCTCGCTGCCGGAGAGCACTTATCTGCGCGGACTGCAGCAGGGCAAGCTCCTCGGGGCGCGCAGCGGCCCGGGCGGAAAGGTCTACTTCCCGCCGCGGGAAGCTGATCCGGCCACCGGGATGGCGCTCGACGAGTTCCTGGAGTTGCAGGACACCGGAATCGTCACCACCTTTGCGATCATCAACATTCCGTTCGCAGGCCAGCGAATCCCGCCGCCCTACGTGGTGGCCTACATCCTCCTTGACGGCGCAGACATCCCGTTTCTGCATCTGGTGACCGGCATCGACGCCGCGGACGTCCGGATGGGGATGCGGGTGAAGGCGGTGTGGAAGCCGGCCGAGGAACTGGGGTTGGGCATCGACAACATCGAATGCTTCCAGCCGACCGGCGAACCGGACGCCGACTACGACACCTACAAGCATCACCTGTGATGCCCACCCCGATGAGCGCGTGCGCGAAGAGGAACGGACACATATGAGCACAGACGTAGCCGTCGTCGGGTTTGCGCACGCGCCTCACGTCCGACGCACCGAAGGGACCACCAACGGCGTCGAGATGCTGATGCCGTGCTTCGCCGAACTCTATGCGGAGTTGGGCATCACCCAGCGCGAGATCGGGTTCTGGTGCTCGGGATCCTCGGACTACCTTGCCGGGCGGGCATTTTCGTTCCTCAACGCCATCGACGCGATCGGTGCGGTTCCGCCGATCAATGAGTCCCATGTCGAGATGGACGCAGCCTGGGCGCTGTACGAGGCCTATATCAAAGTTCTCACCGGCCAGGTGGACACCGCGCTGGTCTACGGGTTCGGCAAGTCCAGCGCTGGAACGCTGCGTCGCGTCCTGGC
>JBFYOR010000008.1:0-8521 GCA_041303695.1 Mycobacterium sp.
ACCACAGCGCGTTGGGTGCGGCCGAGACCGCGTCGTCGGGCGATCCGCCGACACCGAGATCGGCGCCGGCCACCTGGTCCAGGGCGCCGAGCAGGACCGGCAGGCACTCGCTGCCCTCGACGTCGCGGCGGTTGCGGTACTCGTGGTAGCGCTCCCGGGTCACGATCAACAGCCGGGCGAGATCCTCGCTGCGCTCCGCGTAGCGGCCGATCCAGAACAGATCGGACAGCACGCGTGGCGAGCTGATGAACTGAATGCCGCTGGGCAGCTTGACCGAGGGGACGGTGACCGCGTGATCGGCCGTTGCGCGTGCGGGTGGCCGGATCCAGATGTCTTTGGCGGCAGCGGTGTTGAGCTTGTATGCCCCGGGTCCGGGAACAAGCACGTAGCCCAGGCCGCCGACCATCGCGGCGTAGCCACTGCGCTGGGACACCGTGAACAGTCGCAACCCGACGCTGGCCGCCGAGAGCCCACCCGGGAAGTGATCCGTTGGCGCTGAGGAGAATTGCGGAAGGTCCTGCCCGACCCACTGCCACGGCGCGGCCTTGATGCGGGCCGCCAGTTGCTCACGCTGGCCGGATGACAACGTCGGCCCGACGATGGTCTGGTCGTCGACGGTTGATGTGATCAGCAGCGACGACAGCCGGGACAGGATATGCGAACATTCCGCGTCGATACCGGCCCAGAAATGTCGCGGGCAGTCCAGCAACGGCTCCTCGCCGAGGAGCAGGTCGCACAGCTCCGGCAGGAAGCGTTGCAGCCCAGGGTTTTCCAGAATGCCGCTACCCAGGCTGTTCACCACGGCGACTGTGCCACGGCGCTGAGCCTCGACCAGTCCGACCACTCCCAGCCGGGAATCCGGGCGCAGGTCAAGCGGATCGACGTACTCGGCATCAACCCGGCGCAGCACCACATCCACCCGTTTGAGGGTGCCCAGTGAACGCATCCAGAGTTTGCCGTCGCGCACCACCAGGTCTGCGCTCTCGACCAGGGGGAACCCCAGAACCGTTGCCAGATACGCCTGGTCGAATGCGGTCTCGGAGTGGATGCCGGGGCTGAGGACCACCACCACGGGGTCCTCGGCGGCATCGGGGGCGGCGTCGATCAACGCCACCCGCAGTGAGTGGGCGAATGGTGAGGCGGGCCTGGGCCGGATCCGTTCGTAGAACTCCGGGATGGCATGGGAGACCACCCGGCGGTCGGCAAGTGCATACCCGGCACCGGACGGCGCCTGGGTCCGGTCGGCGTTGACCAGAAACCGTCCGTCGGCGGCGCGGCTGACGTCACACCCGAGCATGAACAGCTCGTTGCGGCCCGGGTTCCGGATGCCGCGGACCGCGCGGATATAGCCGGGGTTGCCGAACAGCAGCTGCGGCGGCAGGACCCCGCTGGTCAGGGCGCGCCGCTCACCGTAAAGATCACACAGAACGGCGTTGAGCAGCCGTGAGCGCTGCACGACCCCGGCCTCCAGGGTCTGCCAGTCCGAATCCGACACCAGCAGCGGCAGACCGTCCAGATCCCACGGACCGGGCATCGCCATGCCGTGGCTGTCGGTCACCGTCTCGCCGTGCCGGTCGATCTCGATGTAGGTGATGCCGTCGTTGTCGACCAGTCCGCGCAGCACCTCACGCAACCGGTCCAGACCGTCGGCGCCGCGCTCTCCGAGCAGATCGGCGAGTTCACGCCAGGCCGGCCGGACCTCGCCGGCGGCGTCGATGAACTCGTCGTATCCGGTGGCGCCGAACGCTCCGGGCCGGGGTTCATGGTCCCGGACGTCGAATAACGTCTCCTGGGCACGAACCGACCGGTAGACGTCGATCAACCCATCCGGGTCGTGGCCGCCGGTGCCCAGGTCGGACCCGGTAAACGACAGCGACACCGACTCCACCTCCTAGGGTCGTCTCACCACTCGGCTGTCACAACGGACGGACGCTCGCCGGAGGGATCCGGGACCATCAGTTGTGCAAAACGGTACGCACCCGCCTCAGGTCGAGGATCCCCGGCGCGCCGATATCGGTGGATTGCCGGGCCTGCTTCTCCCTGAGGTCTGCCAGGTCGATGCGACCGGGGGTGAATCCGTGCGCCTCGAACCGCCGGCCGCGACGCGATTCGGCTTCCACGGCGTTGACCGGCGGGGTGTCGTAGGCGCGGCCGCCCGGGTGGGACACGTGGTAGGTGCAGCCGCCGCGGGAGGTACCGGTGGCCAGGTCGATCAACTCGAAGCGCAGTGGGGTGTCGACCGTGATGGTCGGGTGCAGTGCGCTGGGCGGCTGCCAGGCCCGATAGCGCACCCCTGCCACCGCGACATCGGGGTTGTCGGTGCCCAGCATCGGGATCGGGTAGCCATTGCAGATGACCATGTGCCGCTGGCGGTCGGCGCCGATGGTGCGCACCTGCAGACGCTCCACCGAGGAGTCGACGTAGCGCGCCGTTCCACCGGCGGTCGACTCCTCGCCCAGGGTGAACCACGGCTCGATCGCACCGCGCAATTCGATCTCGACGTGGTCGAACACCGCCGTGCCCACCCTGGGGAACCGGAACTCGGTGAAGGGGTCCAGCCAGCTGGTGTCGAAGCCGATACCGTCTGCCCGCAGGTCAGCGGCAACTTCGGCGATATCGTGAATCAGGAAGTAGGGCAACAGATAACGGCCGTGCAGGTTCGCACCGTGCCGGATGAGCGGGGCCCGTAGCGGTTCGTTCCAGAACCGCGCCACCAGTGCCCGCACCAGCAGGGACTGCACCATCGCCATCTGGGGGTGCGGCGGCATCTCGAAGCCGCGCAACTCCAGCAGGCCGAGCCTGCCGCGCGACCCGTCCGGGCTGTAGAGCTTGTCGATGCAGAACTCCGCCCGGTGGGTGTTGCCGGTGATGTCGGTGAGCAGATGCCGCAGGGCCCGGTCGGTGATCCACGGAGCGGCGCTTGCGGAGCGACCATGATCGGGAGCGGCGCTTGCGGAGCGACCATCATCGGGAGCGACTCCATCGGAAGCGGCCCCGGCCCCGGCAAGCCGGGCGATCTCGGCGAACGCGATCTCCAGTTCGTACAGCGCGTCGGGGCGCCCCTCGTCCACCCGGGGCGCCTGCGATGTGGTGCCGATGAACCGGCCGGCGAACAGATAGGACAACGACGGATGGCGCTGCCAGTAGGTCAGTAGCGAGACCAGCAGATCCGGCCGGCGCAGCAGTGGGGAGTCGGCCGGGGTGATCCCGCCCAGGGTGATGTGGTTGCCCCCGCCGGTGCCGCCGTGGGTGCCGTCGAAGTCGAAGGACTCGGTCGACAACCGTGCCAGCCTGGCGTTGGCGTAGAGGGTCTGCAACTGCTCGTTCTGCTCGGCGAAACTGGCGGTTGGTGCGACGTTGACCTCGATGACTCCCGGGTCGGGGGTGATCGACAGCGACTGCAGTCTGGCGTCCGGCGGCGGGCCGTAGCCTTCGACGACAACGGCGCAGCCCACCGCGGACGCGGCGGCCTCGACCCGGGCGATCAGGTCGACGAAATCCTCCAGCGCGTCGGTCGGCGGCATGAACACGTACAGCAGGCCGTCCCGGACCTCGGCGACGACGGCGGTGGTCGGTGCCGTCTCGGCGTCCTCCACCACCGCCTCGGCCGCCTCCGGATCGACGGCCAGTTCGCCGTCGGCCGCCAGTGGATCGGCGTGGAACCGCCGGCGTGGCGGGTGCCAGCTGATGGAGTCCAGCGGCAGCCGGAACCCGGCCGGGGAGTCTCCGTCGAGCAGCACGATCCGGCCTCGCCGCAGTCGCCAGTCGGCCGAGGCCCATCCGGTGTCGTCATCGCGCCGGTGCAGCGGCAGCACCCAGGCGGCCGGCTGGGTCACCGGTTGTTCGAGCCGCGCGAGCAGCGCGGTGCGATCCACTCCACTGTCGGATTCGAGGTCGTCGGATGGGTCGACGGCATCACCCGCCGGTTGCCGCACCGACGTCGACAGGCGCAGCAGCGGATCGTCATAGGCCGGACGCACCTGGCTGGCGGGCAGTCCGAGTCCGTCGGCCAGCGCGGACAGCAAGTGCTCGGCCGCGGCGTCGGGCACCTGCGCGGCACCGCCTTCCCACGGTGCGGCCAGCAGCGACTCGTCATTCCACAGCGGTTGGCCGTCGCGGCGCCAATGCAGTCCGATCAGCCAGCGCGGCAACGGTTCTCCCGGATACCACTTGCCCTGGCCGTACTGCACCAGACCGCTCGGTGCCCATTCCGATTTCAGCAAGGCTGCCAGTACCGAGGCACGGTTGCGCTTCTGCGGCCCGTCGGCATCGGTGGTCCACTCCGGATCCACCTGGTTGTCGATCGAGACGAATGTGGGTTCACCACCCATGGTCAAGCGGACGTCCCCGGCGGCAAGCCGGCTGTCGACGTGATCCCCCAGCGCGGTGATCGCCGCCCAGGCGGTCTCGGTGTACGGCAGGGTGACCCTCGGGTCCTCATGCACCCGGGTCACGGTGTTGGAGAAGTCGAAGCTGGTCTGGGTCGGTCCGGTGGCGCCGGTGATCGGTGCGGCCGACGACGGGTGCGGGGTGGCGGCCAGCGGGATATGGCCTTCACCGGCGAACAGCCCGGAGGTGGGATCCAGGCCGATCCACCCCGCTCCGGGCACGTACACCTCGGTCCAGGCGTGCAGGTCGGTGAAGTCGGCGACCGGGCCCGACGGACCGTCCAGGGCAGGAACGTCGGAGGTCAGCTGGACCAGATAGCCCGAGACGAACCGGGCGGCCAGACCCATCTGACGCAGAATCGACACCAGCAGCCAGGCCGAGTCGCGGCAGGATCCGACCCGGGTCCCCAGCGTGTGGTCGGGAGTCTGGACACCCGCTTCCATCCGGACGCTGTACCCCACCGCCTCATTCACCGCACGATTGAGTTCCACCAGGAAGTCGATGGTGCGCATGCCGGAGGTGAACGAGTAGTCCCGGACCCACTGCGTCAGTTCCCTACCCGGCCCGGAGCCCTCCGCACCCTCGTCGACCGGCCGAAGATAGACCTCGAGATCGTCGCGCAGGCTTTTCGGGTAGCTGAACGGAAAGGTCTCGGCGAAGTCCTCGATGAAGAAATCGAACGGGTTGATGACCTTGAGGTCGGCGATCAGCCCGACGGTGATCGTCAGCTCGCGGGTCGGGTTGGGGAAAACGAGGCGGGCCATGAAGTTGCCGAAAGCATCCTGCTGCCAGTTGACGAAGTGGTCGGCCGGTTCGACATCCATCGAGTAGGCCTCGATCGCGGTGCGGCTGTGCGGGGCCGGACGCAGCCGCACCACATGCGGATGAACCTCCACCAGCCGATCGAACGTGTAGCTGGTGCGATGCTCCAGCGCCACTTTGATGCCCACAGCGACTTATCCCACCACACCCCAACCCTGCGCGCAGGGCACGGAGAAGTTCTTGTTACGGCCGTGGAAACGAATTCCCGTCGGAGCCCAGCCGGCCGTCCGGCGCTGTTTACTTGCCGGACCTTTTAAGAAAATTGGGGGTTCGCGCCGTGCGTCTCGTTGATTTCAAAGCCAAAACACCCCTGATCGGGATGTCCATGGTGTTCCTGGCGATGGCGATCGTGGCCGTCACCGCCTATCTGCACGTCGGCTGGTACTCGGCCGTCGGGTACGCGATCGCCGCGGGCATCGCGGTGTTCGGCTTCGTCTTCACCTTCCGGGACATGCCGGCTCCCCCCCATGACGCCGGGGAGCAGACACCGAGAGAACCGACCCGATGACCGCCGTGTCCGACGAGACCGAGCCCGCCGGCCTCACCAGCGAGGACGCCGGCTACCACAAGAGCCTCAAACCGCGCCAGTTGCAGATGATCGCGATCGGCGGCGCGATCGGGACGGGTCTGTTCCTCGGCGCCGGCGGACGACTGGCCGAGGCCGGCCCGGGACTGTTCATCGTCTACGCGGTCTGCGGGGTCTTCGTCTTCCTCATCCTGCGCGCCATGGGCGAACTGGTCCTGCACCGGCCGTCCTCCGGGTCCTTCGTCTCCTACGCCCGGGAGTTCCTCGGCGAGAAGGCCGCCTACGCCGCGGGGTGGATGTACTTCCTCAACTGGGCGATGACCACCATCGTCGACTCCACCGCGATCGCCATCTACTTCCGGTTCTGGTCGGTGTTCGACCCGATACCGCAGTGGTTGATCGCGCTGATCGCACTGGCACTGGTGCTGGCGGTGAATCTGGTGTCGGTGGCACTGTTCGGCGAACTGGAGTTCTGGGCGGCGCTGGTCAAGGTGATCGCCCTGACAGCGTTCCTGGTGGCCGGCACCATCTTCCTGGCCGGCCGCTACCGCATCGACGGCAACCCCACCGGATTCAGCGTGATCGCCGAGACCGGCGGCTGGTTCCCGACCGGCATGCTGCCGCTGGTCCTGGTCACTTCTGGCGTGGTGTTCGCCTATGCCGCAGTGGAACTCGTCGGCACCGCAGCCGGCGAGACCGCCGAGCCCGAGAAGATCATGCCGCGCGCCATCAACTCCGTGATCGCCCGGATCGCGCTGTTCTATGTGGGTTCGCTGTTCCTGCTCGCCCTGCTGCTGCCCTATACCGACTACTCGGCCGGCGAAAGTCCGTTCGTGACGTTCTTCGCCAAGATCGGCATCGACGGGGCCGGCCCACTGATGAACGTCGTGGTGCTGACCGCGGCCTTTTCCAGCCTGAACGCCGGGTTGTACTCCACCGGCCGCATCCTGCGATCGATGGCGATGAACGGCAGCGCCCCGAAGTTCACCGGCGTGATGTCGCGCCGCGGCGTCCCCTACGGCGGCATCCTGTTGACGGCCTCCATCGGGTTGCTCGGTGTGTTGCTCAACAGTTACGTGCCGGATATGGCGTTCGAGATCGTGCTCAACGTCGCCTCATTGGGCATCTTGTCGTCGTGGGCCACCATCATCATCTGCCAGCTCCAGCTGTATCGCTGGTCGGAGCAGGGCAGGATGAGCAGACCGGCGTTCAGGCTGTGGGGTTCGCCCTACACCGGCTACGCCACCCTGGTGTTCCTGGGCGGCGTCCTGGTGGTGATGGCTTTCAACTATCCGATCGGCACCTGGACCATAGCCAGCCTGCTGGTTGTCATCCCCGCCCTGATCGGTGGCTGGTACCTGGTTCGCGACCGGGTACTGGAGATCGCACAGGACCGACTCGGCCACACCGGCGACTTCCCGGTGGTGGCCAACGTTCCGCCGCCGAAGAATCGGAAGAAGCGCCGCTGAGTGGCAGGCGCATACTCACTCAGATGGAACCGCTTGCGCGTTATATCGCCGAGGAGATCGCGACCGACCACGCCGACGGCCTGCTGTCCAGACGGGAGGGGTTGCGCCGGCTCGGCTTGTTGGGTGGCGGCACCGCCGCGGCCACCGCGCTGATCGCCGCATGCGGCGACCGGCAGCCGGCCTCATCGCCCGCGCCGAGCACGACCGTCACGCCGGCCGCGCCGCCCCCGGGGATGCAGACCGCGCGCCCGACCGAGTCGATCGAATGGGCCGGGCCGCAAGGACAGTTACAGGGGATATGGGCGGCCGCCGAGGCGCCCCGCGGAGCGGTTCTGGTGATCCACGAGAACAAGGGTCTCAACGATTGGGTCGGCTCGGTGGCCGCGCGGCTGGCCGGGATCGGCTACTCGGCCCTGGCCATCGACCTGCTGTCCGCCGAGGGCGGCACGGTCGCGTTCCAGGATCCGGCCGCCGCGACGGCCGCGTTGTCCGCCATCAGCCCGCAGCGCTTCGTCGCCGATCTCAGGTCCGGCCTCGACGAGCTCGAGAGGCGGGTGCCCGACCGCAAGCTGGGCGTCGTCGGCTTCTGCTTCGGCGGCGGCCTGGTGTGGCAGCTGCTGGCATCCGGTGAGCCCCGGCTCGCGGCGGCCGTGCCGTTCTACGGCCCGGTGCCCGAGAACCCCGACTTCGCGGGCTCCCGGAACGCCGCGGTGCTGGGTATCTACGCCGCTCTCGATGACCGCGTGAACGCATCCGAGCCCGCGGCGCGGGCCGCCCTGGACCGCGCCGGCCTCGTCTACGACCTCGTCACCGAACCCGACGCCGACCACGCGTTCTTCAACGACACCAGGGAGCGCTACAACCCGGCGGCCGCCGCCGATGCCTGGCGCAGGCTGCAGGACTGGTTCGCGCGCTACCTGGCCTGAGCGGCAGCGTCAGTCGGTCTCGAACGCCGCCGCCGCATCCCGCTGCAGGTCGACATAGGCCTTCTCACTGACGTCGATGGCCACACCCTGGATGGTCCCGCCGGTGAACCTGCCCGGGTTCTTGTACTGCTCGGAGACGTTGTCGCCACTGTCGTAGCCGACACACAGTCCGTCCCCGGAGAGGGTGAACTTGCCGATCTGGGCTCGCATGGGACCATCCGCCACGGGTTTGCCGTCGACGTAGAGAACGGTCTTGCCGATCGACTCGCCGAACTCGCCGGCCTTCTCCCGCTTGAATTCCATTCCCAGCGAATGCTTTCCGGGAGCCAGCGGCGGCGAGACGAATTCCTGTTCCGGTTTGATGCCCAGGAAGTTGTAGACGTAGTGCA
>JBFYOR010000009.1:0-2542 GCA_041303695.1 Mycobacterium sp.
GTCTACGGCGCCGGCCGTGACCCGAACCGGCCGTTGCTGATCGGGTCGGCGAAGACCAACATCGGCCATCTGGAGTCCGCGGCGGGTATCGCCGGTCTGATCAAGGTCGTGCTGTCGCTGCAGCACGACCTACTCCCGCAGAACCTGCATTTTCACAATCCGTCAACGCATATCCCATGGGACGCCCTGCCGGTGCGGGTTGTGGACGCCGCGACGCCGTGGCACGCCGCCGGCCGACCGAGACGGGCCGGGATCAGTTCGTTCGGGTTCACCGGCACCAATGCGCATGTGCTGATCGAGGAGTCGCCGGCGGACACCGGTGCCGCGCCGGCAACGGAGCCCACACCCGCGCAGTTCAGCGTGTTACCGCTGTCCGCACGATCCGGGCAGGGCCTGGCGGATCTGGCGCAGCGCTACTCCGGGTGGCTTCGGGCCCACCCCGAGGTGGCACTGCCCGATGTGTGCTTCACCGCCGGCGCGGGACGGTCACATTTCGAGCACCGCGCGACGGTGGTCGCCGATTCCGTCCAAGAGGCCACCCTGCTGCTCGACGATCTGGTGGCCGACCGGTTGCGACCGGGCGTGCTCCGCGGCGAGTGCACCGACCCGCCGACCACCGCCTGGTTCTTCCCCGGACAGGGCAGCCAGTACCCCGGCATGGCCCGGGAGTTGTTCGATTCCGAGCCGGTATTCGCCGACGCCGTACGACGGTGCGCACAGGTGGTCGACCCGATGCTGCCGCGTCCACTGCTTGACGTGCTGCTCGCTCGCGACCGCGACGCCGCCGACACGCTGCGGCACACCTCATTCGCCCAGCCGGCGATCTTCGCCGTCGAGATGGGGCTGGCCCTGCTCTGGCAGTCCTGGGGTGTCGAACCCGATGCGGTGCTGGGCCACAGCGTGGGCCAGTACGCGGCGGCCTGCGTGGCGGGAGTGTTCAGCCTCGAGGACGGGGCCCGGCTGATCGCCGAACGCGGCCGCCTGTTCGGCAGCCTGCCGACGGGCGGCCGGATGGTGGCGGTCTTCGCCGACCCGGAGTACGCGGAACGGGCCGGCCAGCAGTTTCCGCGGGTGTCGGTAGCGGCCTACAACGGGTCCAACACGGTGCTGTCCGGACCCGCCGGGGACCTGGAGCAGATCGTCGCCGCCTGCAGTGCGGACGGCACCCGTTGCACCTGGCTTGAGACCTCGCACGCCTTCCACTCGGAATTGCTGGATCCGGTGCTCGATGAGTTCGAATCGTTTGCCGCGCAAATCGATTACGCCACTGCGAGGCTGCCACTGGTCTGCAACCGGACCGGTATGGTGCTCACCGCCGAGACACCTCTGGACGCGCGCTACTGGCGGCGACATTCCCGTCAGCCGGTGCAGTTCACCGAAAGTGTGCGCACTGTGGCGGCACTAGGCTGCTCAGTGCTGATGGAGATCGGCCCGCAGCCGATCCTGACCGCCGCCGCGCTGCAGATCTGGCCTGAGACCGCTGCCACGCCGCGGGCGATCGCATCGTTGCGCAAGGGCACCAACGCCCAGCGACAGATCACCGAGGCGCTGGCGACGACCTACATCTGCGGGCACCGGCCGGACTTCGCCGCCACCCACCTGCAGCCGGCTCGCCGCCTCGAACTACCCACCTACCCGTTCCAGCGCCGCCGGTACTGGCCCAAGACCTCCGTTGTCACCAGCGCTGGTTCCGACGGCGTCCGGGTGTCTGGAATCCTGGGCAGCGCAAAGGATCTCGCGTCCGGGGATATCGTCTACACCACCGTGCTCTCGGTCAAGACCCAGACATGGTTGTCGCATCACGTGATCTACGGGACGGTGGTCGTTCCGGGCGCGACCTACGCCGCGATGGCACTGGCCGCTGCGGGCGCACCGGCGCGGGTGCAGAACGTGTTCTTCTACGAACCGATCATCCTGCCCGAGAAGGCCGCCCGCGAGGTTCAGCTGTCCATGCATCCCGTCGAGGGCGGCTGGAAGTTCCAGGTGCACAGCCGGCCCTACGGGGTTCGCGATGCCGACTGGTCACTGAACGCCGACGGCAGCGTCCTCACCGGTGCCGACGGGCAGGCCACGAGGCCGGATAGCGAAGAGCCCATCGACCAGGCCGTCGAACGGTGCACCCGCATCAACCCGCAGCAGTTGTTCGACACGTTCAACGATATGGAACTGGCCTGGGGGCCCACCTGGTCGACGTCGCTGAAGACGCTGTGGGTCGGTGACGGCGAGGCGATCGGCGATATCGTCGTCGGCGACGAACTCGACGAGCATCTGGGCAGCGAGCCCATCCACCCGGTGCTGCTCGACCTGTGCACCGGTGTGGCCTTCCCGGCGTTTCCCGCGTTGCTGGCGGCCGAACACGGTATGGCCGATCTGTTCCTGCCACTGCGGTACGGACAGGTGGAGTTGCGCGAGCAGATGCCGCGGCGGTTCTACTGCCGGGCGCGCTGGCACGCCGGCGCACTCGAGGGCGAAACGCAGGTCTTCGATATCGATTTCATGGACCGGGCCGGTCGCCGGCTGGGCGGTATCAGCGAGTTCACCG
>JBFYOR010000010.1:0-8687 GCA_041303695.1 Mycobacterium sp.
GATTCTGGTCGGCGCCGGCGGGGTCACCAAGGACGTCAACATCGCCTTACGGTTTGCCGCGTTGCCGGCCGGCGCCGAAGCTCTGGCACTGCTGAGGTTGCCTCTGGTGTTGCCGGCGCTGCAGGCCTTCGGACACCTGCTGGGCGCCGTCGTGGGCTCGACCGGCGTCGGCCGCGACATCCCCAACGCCTTGCGGATCCTGGCCGACCTGCCCGAGCCGACGGCGTCGGCGGCATTCACCCGCACCCTGCGCGCGGTGGTGGACTGGCGGGGCCAGGTGGTCACCATGCTGGACCGTTGTTACCTCACCGAATCTGTTCCGGTGCAACTTATTTGGGGCGAGCAGGACGTGGTCATCCCGGTGAGCCACGCCCACATGGCCCATGCCGCGATGCCCGGATCCCGGCTCGACATCTTTCCCAAGTCCGGCCACTTCCCGTTCCACGACGATCCGGACCGGTTCATCGATCTGGTCGAGGAGTTCATCGACACGACCACCCCGGCCGACTACGACCAGGACGCACTGCGGGAACTGCTACGCAAGGGCAGTACCGAGAGCGCGGTTTCCGCCTCCGACGAGGAACTCGACGCGCGGATCCTGGTCCTGGGCGCGTTGGAGAGCAACGAGCGCAGCGCAACCTGAATCCCGCCCCCCGGCACCCCCGGCAGTGAGATGGTGTTCACCTGTCGTTAACCCGCGGGTCGAGGGGAGTCGGTCAATGCTTGAGGTATCCGAGGTCGGAAACAAGGTCGGCAAAGAGGAATACGACGCGGCGATACCGGAGTTGCGGGTCGGACTGATCAACGCCCAGTACGAACTGCGCGACGCGGACTTCCCGGTGATCATCTGGATCGCCGGCGACGACCGGCTTGCCGCCAACGAACTGGTGAACCGGCTCAACGAGTGGATGGACTCCCGGTTCGCCGATACCCGGGTGTTCGCCGACCCCACCGACGAGGAGTACCAGCGGCCGCACCTGTGGCGGCTGTGGCGCTCGCTGCCGCCCAAGGGCCGCGCGGCCTTCTTCGTCGGCGGCCTGATGCGCGCCGCCATTCAGCTCGCGCACGGCGAGATCGCGGAACCGCAGTTCTCCATCTGGTTGCGCCACATCGCCAATATGCAGACCGAACTGGTCGAAGACGGTGCGCTGATCCTGAAATTCTTCCTGCATACCCCGGCTAAAGAGCAGAAGAAGAAGCTCAAGAGGGCCGAGAAGGACCCGCATGCGGGCTGGCAGGTCGACCAGCGTGACTGGGCCGCACTCGATTCACTCGGCCCGGTGCTTCCGATCGCCGAGCGTATCCTGCGGGAGACCAGCGGCCCCGGCGCACCGTGGACCATCGTGGAGTCCACCGACTCCCGCTACCGCGACCTGACCGTGGCCCGCACCATTCTGGCGGCGCTCACCGCCCGGCTCAGCGAGCAGAACCCGGTCCACCACGGGCGGGCGGTGGCCGAGTCGGTCTTCGGGGATTCCGACGCCCATGCCAACGTGCTCTCCGGGGTCGATCTCACCCAGACGCTGACCAAGCAGGAGTACCGCGCCCAATTGGCCAACGAGCAGGCCAAACTCAAGAAGCTCTCACTCGAGGCCCGCAAGCGCGGGGTGAGCACGGTGCTGGCCTTCGAAGGCTGGGACGCCGCCGGCAAGGGCGGGGTGATCCGGCGCATCACCGGCGCACTGGAGGCCGGCGATTACCGGGTGATCCCGGTGGCGGCACCGACCGAGGAGGAGCGCAGGTTTCACTACCTGTGGCGGTTCTGGCGCGACCTCCCACCTGCCGGGAAGGTCGTCATCTTCGACCGCACCTGGTACGGCCGGGTTCTGGTGGAGCGGCTCGAGGGCTTCGCCACTCCGGCGGAGTGGCAGCGGGCCTTCGATGAGATCAACGACTTCGAGGCGCAGATGGTCGAGCAGGGCTACTACGTCGCCAAGTTCTGGTTGCACGTGTCCCCCGAGGAGCAACTCGCCCGGTTCAAGGCGCGCGAGGAGACCGGACACAAGCGGCACAAGATCACCGAAGAGGACTATCGCAACCGGGAGCGCTGGGACGACTACGTCAAAGCCGTGGATCAGAAGATCCTGCGCACGACGACGGACCGTGCCCGCTGGCATGTCATCCCGGCGAACGATAAGCCGTTCGCCCGGGTGGCCACCCTCAGGGCGGTCAACAAGGGACTGGCCCGAACGCTGCGGGAGCACTGAACGCTCCCCTACGCACGGGCCGGCCGCGACGCTAGGCGCCGTCGCGCAAAAACTCCTCGCCACCGGTCGGGTAGCCGCCCCCGACGGTGGTGATGTGCACATGGTCGTAGTGGCCGTAACCCGAACCGCTGGGGCCGTTGGCCGGTGTGTAGTACGTCCCTCTCCAGATCACGTCCTGCACTCCGAACCGCTCTGCATTGTCCATGGCGAACGCGTGGATCGCATCGCCGAGTGCGACACCCTCTGCGCTGCCGTGATTGGGAATCATGACGTCGATCGCAAGTCCGTTGGGATGCCACGGCCGGGAGTCGGGCCGCACCCCGATCATGGTGGTGATCTGCGGGAAGGCAGCACTGACGGCGCGCGCAGCCAGGATGGTCTTGACCTGAAGACCCGACTCGGAAACGTCGCCCACAGGCAAGGCACGCGGGATATCGATCTGGGCGCCGGGCCCCACCACGGGGATGTCGGGGGTCGGGGCGCCCTCGATGACCGGTACGCCGGGTGGCTCTGCGGTGCGGGGATCGGCGCCGGCACCGGGGGCGAAGATGACGACAGCCGCGGCGACCAAGGGCAGCGCGATGCGCACTGATCGGTGGTTAAACATCACGAAACCATAACGGAGGCGGGCTGCCCGGCCCGAATCCGGCGCGACGGAACCGCCGCCGATTACGTCACATTTTCCGCAAACCCTGCCTGAACAGCGGTTTCCCTGGTGGAGCTAAGGGGAATCGAACCCCTGACCTACTCGATGCGAACGAGTCGCGCTACCAACTGCGCCATAGCCCCGTAACCGGTAGCAGGCTACCAGCCCGGCCGCTCCAGCGTTCCTACTGCCCCGCCGCCCGCGGAAGGTCGCGCGGGTCGAAGCGCCGGCTGTACGCCACTTCGTCGAGATGCTCGAACACCGGGTCCTCGTCGTCGATATCCAGCACCACTGTTCCGGGGCGCTGGAGCCGGGTAGGGAAATCGGCGTCGCCGACCTCCGGTCCGCGTTCGTCGAGGCCGTCGAACTCCGCGGCGCGCATCCGCGCCAATCGTTGTTGGCGACGACGGCGCACCTGCTCCTCGATGCGGGTCTGCCGGCGCAGATACGCCAGGTAGAGCACCATCGCTCCGGCGGTGACCCCGCAGGACCACCACAGCGACGGGCTGACGGTGAACGACAGCACGGCGGTGAGGACCATGAGCGTGGCCATGGCGGTCAGCATCCGCCTGCGGAATCGGTATTTGCGAGCACCGACTGCGGCCGCGGTGGTCGACTCCAGTCGTCGCTGCCGATTCGACCGCGGCGCGACCGGAGTTGCGGCGTCCTCCTCGGCTTCCAGCCCCGATGTGTCGTCGACGTACTCGTACTCGTCGTCCAAGCGATCAGCCTCGTCGTTGTCGGCACCCTGATCCGCTGGGACGGCGTCGACGACCGGTTCGGCGGGAAGTTCCGCCTCGACCTCGCGTTCGGCGACCAGATCCGGCTCAGGGCCTTCGGTCTCCAGGCCGGCGTCGAACAGGGCAGCCTGCACGCCGGTACCGACCGGCAGGGCTCCGGAGTTCTCGTCGACCACGTCGACGTCGAGGTAGTCGGACTCGGTTCGGGTCTGCTCGGCCACCGCGGCCACCACCATCACCGATCGCGTGGTCTGCGTCCGCATCCGGGCCTCGCGCACCGCGTCGTCGTAGTCGGCGACCTCGGCCTGCTCGTCCTGGTCTGCGAGCTCCTCGGTCAACAGGTCCCCGGACTGCCAGTCCGGGTCATGCCGGTGACCTGACGCCGGGCGACTGCGCCTGATCAGCCGCGATTTGGCCCTGCCGTTGAGGACGCGGGTGGCCAGAGCCACATCGCTGGTTCGCCGCACGGTGTCGCGCTTGTTGATGAGCATCGGCACCAGAACGAACAACCACAGCACCACAAGAGAAATCCAGAGCAATGACTGGGGGATGCTTGGCATGGGCCTGCTCCTTTCCCGACCAGGCTAGGTCCGTGACGTCCGCTTTCCGCGGCGGCGCGCCGACCAATTACACACGTGTAATTCCAGGATGACAAGCACCATCAGTCACAAATGTCACATTCGTAACAGCGACTGCATCGTCAGTGCCAGCCGGCGAGCCCCCGTCGCACGAGTCCCGCCGCCACCGATCCGTCGATCTCCTCAACGGTCATCGCCACCAGCAGATGGTCCCGCCACCCGCCGTCGACATTCAGATAGCGCTTCAGCAGGCCCTCCTCCCGGAAGCCCACCTTGGCCAGCACCTTGCGACTGGGCACGTTCTCCGGTCGCACGGTCGCCTCCACCCGGTGCAGGCCCACCGGACCGAAGCAGTGATCCAGGCCCAGTGCCACCGCTGCGGTGCCGACACCGCCCCCGGTGACCTCGGTCGATACCCAGTAGCCGATCCACGCCGAACGCAGCGAGCCGTGATTGACGTTGCCGATCGTCAACTGTCCGCGCAAGCGTCCGTCGACGTCGATGACGTAGGGCAGCATGCGCCCCTTTCGGGCCTCCGCGCGAAGCCCCGAGTACATCGTCGGCCATGCCGAGATGGCATGTCGCGCAGTCCAATCAAGCTCAGCGGTGGGCTCCCACGGCTCGAGGTTGTCCCGCTCCGCAAGCCGCAGGCGGCTCCAGTTGGCACCATCTCGCATACGCACCGGTCGCAGCCTGACCAAACCCGCGGGCACCCGCAACGGACCCACCGAAGTGGGCCATCCCGGATGGGCGGAACCACTGCCCCACAGGTTCACCGGATATCAGCCACGCTGGGACAGGAAGGCGACGTCGACCATATCGCCGGCGGGGACCTCGGCGACCTCGCTGGGCACGATCACCAGGCAGTTGGCCTCGGCCAGCGATGCCAGCAGATGCGATGAGCCGCCGGGCGTGTCGCCGATCACCTCGACGAGATAATCCCCGGTGTCCTGGTCTCGCAGCAGCTGCCCGCGGAGGTACCCGGTGCGCTCGGCCACCGATGCGATCGGCTTGATGGCGCGAGCCCGGACCACCCGGCGCATCGGCTGACGCTTGCCCAACGACAGCCGGATCAGCGGACGCACCATCACTTCGAACACGACCAGCGCACTCACCGGATTGGCCGGCAGCAGGAACGTCGGAACTCCCTCCGGCCCAAGCTGGCCGAAACCCTGAACCGAGCCGGGATGCATCGCGATCCGGGTGACCTCCATGCTGCCCAGCCCGGACAGCACCGTCCGAAGGTTCTCGGCGGCCGCGCCGCCGACCGCACCGGAGATCACCACCACCTCACTGCGGTTGAGGTGGCTCTCGACGACCTCGCGCAACTCCTTGGGGTCGGTGCTGACGATGCCGACGCGGGTCACCTCCGCACCCGCGTCCCGAGCGGCCGCCGCCAGCGCGTAGGAGTTGACGTCGTAGACCTGACCGTTTCCCGGCGTACGGGAGATGTCGACCAGTTCGCCGCCGACACTCATGACCGCGACCCGCGGCCGCGGGTGCACCAGCACCCGCTCCCGGCCGACTGCCGCCATCAACCCCACCTGCGCGGCACCGATGATCGCCCCGGCGCGCACCGCCACATCCCCGGGTTGCACGTCATCGCCGGTCCGGCGCACATAGGCACCCGAACGCACTCCGCGCAGAATCCGGACCCGGGTATCTCCCCCGTCGCTCCACCGCAGCGGTAGCACCGCATCGGCGAGTGTGGGCATCGGGGCGCCGGTCTGGATGCGGGCGGCCTGCTTGGGCTGCAGGCGACTGGGTGTGCGGGTACCGGCCTCGATCACACCCATCACCGGCAGCACGATCTCGGCGTCACCGTTCTGGCTGCCCGCGGTGCTGACATCGACGCTGCGCACCGCATATCCATCGATGGCGGCCTGGTCGAAACCCGGCATCGGGTGCTCGGTGACCACCTCTTCGGCGCACATGAGCCCCTGCGCCTCGGCAATCGGCACCCGCACCGGCCTCGGGGCCACCGCGGCAGCCGTCACTCTGGCCTGCTGTTCCTCCACCGAACGCACAGCGCGTGCCTTTCTGCCTTGAAGCCCGGGCCGGGCCCGTCGCAGCCGCTAGAGGTCGGCCTGCCCGGTCAGGCCCAGCCGCGCCACCAACCACCGCCGCAACTCGGGGCCGTAGTCATCACGATCCAGGGCAAAGTCAACCGCAGCCTTGAGATACCCGCCGGGATTTCCCAAGTCGTGTCGAGACCCCCGATGCACCACGACATGCACCGGATGGCCTTCAGAGATCAACAGAGCGATGGCATCCGTCAGCTGGATCTCCCCACCCGCGCCCGGGTCGACTCGCCGCAGCGCATCGAAGATGGCGCGGTCCAGCAGGTAGCGTCCGGCTGCGGCGTAACGCGAGGGCGCCTTGTCGGGATCGGGCTTCTCCACCATGCCCTTGACCCGTAGAACGTTGGGATTGACCGCGTCGGGAACGGTCTCCACGTCGAACACTCCGTAGGAGCTGACTTCATCGGGTCTCACCTCGATGGCGCACAGCACGGTGCCGCCCCGCTTGGCGCGTACCTTGGCCATGGTTTCCAGCACGCCGATCGGCAGCACCAGGTCGTCGGGCAGCAACACTGCCACGGCGTCCTCGTCGGGCGAGAGCACCGGTTCCACACAGCCCACCGCATGCCCGAGCCCCAGCGGCTCGGCCTGCACCACCGACTCCACCTTGATCAAGGCGGGGGCGCGCCGCACCTTGGCCAGCATGGCCTTCTTGCCGCGTGCTTCCAACGTGCCCTCGAGCACCAGGTCCTCGACGAAATGGGCGACGACGCCGTCTTTGCCCTCGGAGGTGACGATCACCAGGCGTTCGGCCCCGGCATCGGCGGCCTCCTCGGCGACCAGCTCGATGCCCGGCGTGTCGACCACCGGCAGCAACTCTTTGGGAACGGTCTTCGTGGCCGGCAGGAACCGGGTCCCCAGACCTGCCGCCGGCACGATGGCGGTGCGAGGAAACGGAACCTGCGCGCTGGTCATCGTTAAACCCTAACCCGCGGGTCCGGTGGCGCCACGAGGGTGTCGCTGAGAAGGTGTAGGACATGTCCGCCGGAACCAAGGCAAACCTGCGGCGCGACCTGCTGGCCGCGCGCCGTGCGGTTCCGGAGGCCTTGCGCCGCGCCGAATCGGAGCAACTCTGCGCCCACCTGGGCCGTGTTGTGGAAGGTGCCCGGACGGTCTGCGCATACCTCCCGGTGGGCAGCGAGCCGGGATCACCGGAGATGCTCGATCAGCTGAGCGGACTCTGCGCGACGGTCCTGCTGCCGGTGGTCCGAACCGGCCCGGATGGCGCGCACCTGCCCCTGCAGTGGGGGCGTTACGAACGCGGACGCCTCGTCGCGGGGCCGTTCGGCCTGCGCGAACCCGCCGAGCCGTGGTTGCCGGCGGCGGCGGTGGCCCGGGCGCAGGTGGTGCTGGTGCCGGCCGTGGCGGTGGACCGCCGTGGGGTGCGGCTGGGACGCGGCGGTGGCTTCTATGACCGGTCGCTCCCGATGTGCGCGGCGGGCACCCGACTGGTTGCGGTCGTGCGCGACTGCGAGATCCTCGATGAAGTGCCTCGCGATCCGCACGATGTCGCGATGACGCACGCGCTGACCCCCGGGCGCGGCCTGATCCAGCTGGGCGCGGGCCGGTCGCCGGATGGCGGCGCTGGCACTTGACACGGTAGAGTGCTAATACTTCAGTCTCCCCGGAGGTTCCTGTGCCGACCTACAGCTACGCGTGCACCGAGTGCGACAATCGGTTCGATGCGGTGCAGGCGTTCACCGACGACGCTCTGACCACCTGCCCGCAGTGTTCAGGTCGGCTGCGCAAGCTGTTCAACTCCGTCGGCGTGGTCTTCAAGGGCAGTGGCTTCTACCGCACCGACAGCCGCGAAGCGAGCAAGGGTTCGGCGAGCATCAGCGCGGAGAAATCCTCGAGTTCGGATTCGTCCGGTTCATCCGGCTCGTCGGACTCGGGTTCCTCCACCGGCGGCACTCCGAGTGCTTCGAAGGCCGGTGGCGCAGCGCCGGCCACCAGCTCTTCCAACTCTTCCAGCTCTTCCAGCTAGCGGGTTATCCACAGCCGGTGTCGCCGCTGGCACCCGGTTTCGGCGCGGCGCCCTACCGTGACGGAATGGCCGGCTCGCTCAATCCGACTCCGCTGAACCGTATTTCGCGGGCATTGCGGCCAGACTTCATCCGCACGGCTCTGGCGCGGCGTATCGCCGCGGGATTGCTCGTACTGCTCGCCGCGGCCTCGGCGTTACGGCCGGACCCGGCCGATCTGCAGCGTCAGGTGGTGGTCACCGTTCGGGACCTGAGCCCCGGGATAACCCTGACCGGCGACGATGTCACGCTGCAGACCCGGCCCGCTGCAACCCTTCCCGACGGGGCACAGACCGCGCTGACCGGACTTGTCGGGGCCACCCTGGCCGGGCCGGCCCGCCGCGGCGAGGTGCTCACCGACGCCCGGGTGCTGGGATCCCGGCTGGCCGGCCTGAGCGCCGGACCCGACGC
>JBFYOR010000011.1:0-6110 GCA_041303695.1 Mycobacterium sp.
TATCGCCCCCGGCGCGACCGCGGTGAAACTTCACGCGGAGTTGGCTGCCGCACAACAGGTTCTGCAGGACGGGCTCAAGGCGGCGGGAGTGAGTGATCTGGCTGCCGCCCGTGAACTCGACACCCGTCGGCGCGCGGTCATGGCCGGGATCGAGCAGTCGAGAACAACCCTCGAGGTGCTCTGCGACGGCGAGGATATCGAGCTGCTGCGTGCCCGGCTGGCGCAACTGCAGGCCGATGTCAGCGAAACCTCCGGCCCGCAGGTCGATGCCGCAACGGCGGCCGCCGAACTGTCCGCCGCCGAGCAGGCTCTGGTTACGGCCCGGGCCGACGCAGCCGCGGGGCAGACGTCGGCCGCTGCGGCGGCGACGGCACTTGTCGAAAAATCCACCCAGACAACGCTTCTGCGGGATCGTGTCCGCAGCGCCGAGGAGGAGCTCGCCACGGTGTGGGAGCAACTCGTCACACTGCGTGCCGCCGTCGCGGACGAGGAGGTGGCCGCCCAAGCCACCGCCGCCGCCGAGGCGCAGCGCCTGGCCGACGCCGAGGTGGCGTCGCTGGCCGCCCGGTACGACGCCGCCGACCCGGCCGGGATCGCGGCCGAGATGGCCGCTGCCACGGCGGCGGCCGAGGCCATCACCCGTGACCGCGACGCCGCCAAGCTGGCCCTGCACAACCTGACTGTCGAACTCGGCGTCATCGGCAGCGAGGGCCGCCAAGGCCTGCTGGATCAGGCGGAGGCCGAACGTGACCGCGCGCTAGGCGAGCACGGGCGCCTTCAGGAGCGGGCTGGTGCCGTTCAGCTTCTGCGCGACACGATGATTCGCCATCGCGACAACACCCGCCAGCGCTACGTCCAGCCGTATCGCACCGAATTGGAGCGCCTCGGCCGCACGGTGTTCGGGCGGACCTTCGAGGTGGACATCGACACCGAACTGACCATCTGCAGCCGAACCCTCGACGGGTGCACCGTGCCGTTCGAGTCGCTGTCGGGTGGGGCCCGGGAGCAGTTGGGGATTCTGGCCCGGCTGGCCGGCGCGGCACTGGTCGCCAAGGAGGACACCGTGCCGGTCGTCATCGACGACGCTCTGGGCTTCAGCGACCCGGACCGTCTGATCAAGATGGGCGCGGTGTTCAGCACCGTCGGTGACCGCGGCCAGGTGATCGTGCTGACCTGCACCCCGGGGCGCTACGACGGCGTCGCCGACGCGGAGGTCATCGAACTGACGGCCTGAGGCCCCAGTCACTCAGCCAGTGCCAGCACCTCGTCGAACCCCTCGACCAGGCAGTCGTAGAACTCCTCGAAGTCCGGGATCGCGCCGGTGTCGACGTCGATCCCCAGCGCGCAGGTGTCGCAATAGGTCAGCAGGGTGACGTTGACGGCCGAGCCGATCGTCGGGCCGAACGCGTACTGCACCCGCACCTTGGCGCCCGCGAGGTACACCGGCACCGGCACCCCGGGCACGTCGCTGGCCAGGAAATCGACCTTGCGCAGCATCGATCCGATGTACCAGCGCGGCATCAGGTTCATCGCCCCGGCGATGATCTGGACATACGGCGTCGAGCGTTCGTTGCGCACCTTGTTGGTGCGCTCCCGGGTCTCGCTGATCCGCTCGGCCGGGTCGGCAATCCCGACCGGTACGTCGAAGCGCGCCAGCGTGATGTGATTGCCGCCCACACCGTCACCCTCGGTGCGGATGCTGATCGGCATGGTCAGGTGCAGATCGCCCACCGTGGCGCCGTGCCTCTCGTGGTAGCGGCGCAGACCCCCGGAGATACCGGCGACGAAGGCGTCGTTGAGCGCACCCCCGCTGCGGTGGGCGGCCTCCTTCAACGACGCCAACGGCACCTCGTGCACGCCGAGGCGGCGCACCATGGTGCGTTCCTTCATCAGCGGGGAACCGGTCTCGCTGACCGGACGCACGAACCGGAATATCGACGCGGCCAGTTCACCCGCTGAGGCGGCGGTCTGCAGGGGCCGGCGCACGGCGTCGAACAGCAGTTTCGGTGCCGCCCCCAGCGCACCGGTGACACCCTTGCTGACCAGGCCGAGGTCGTAGCGGACGATATCGGCGTAGTCGGCCAGCAGGCCGCGCTCGTGGACCTCGGGGTGGCCGGACTTGGTCTCGACCTCCTCGATGGCGCGCGGCTTTTCGGTCAGGTCGAACAGGTGCATCGCGATCTGAACCCCGCCCACCCCGTCGGTGAGACTGTGATGGAACTTGCACAGCACGGCCGCACCGCCGTCGTCGAGACCGTCGATCAGCGTCGCCGTCCACAGCGGCCGGGCCCGGTCGAAATCGGACATCGCCGCGACGCGGGCCATCTCCAGCACACCGTCGAGGTTGCCCGGTTCGGGCGCGGACACCCGGCGCATGTGGAAGTCGAGATCGAAGTCCGGGGCGTCCTCCCAGCGCGGCGGCGTGGGCGGCGGGCACTCGACCACCCGCTGACGCCAGATGGGCAGGTTGCTCGACAACGACTCGAAGCGCTCGCGCACCACATCCCAGTCCGGCGAGCGATCCAGCATGATCACCGTCACCACGGTGGACCGCAGCCGCGGATCGGACTCCATCGCCCAGGTGAACGCATCGGTCTGGCTCATGAATTCAGTCATCGTGCTCCCACGCTACGACCGTGATGCGGCTGCCGTCACCGGCGTGATGACAACTGGTGACTTTCTTCCCTACGTTCGTTGGCACAATCGACGGTGTGCCGAAACTGAGCCGATGACCCTGGGTCCCAAACGCCGCCGCGCCCACGACAAGCTCGCAGCGCGGCCCGGGGTCAGCGCGGTACGCCGTCCGGTGTCGCCGTCAGCGGGCGAGGAGTTCGATCTCTACTACGTCCGCACCGGCCCGCCGAGCGATCACCCGCTGGTGATCGTCCCGGGCGGCCCCGGTATGGCCTCGATCGGGCATTACCAGGGATTGCGGCGCCGCGCCGCCGACGCCGGGCTGGACGTGATCATGGTCGAGCACCGCGGCGTGGGGATGTCGCGCCACGACGACGCCGGGGCCGACCTGCCGGCCGCGGCGCTGACCATCGAGCAGGTCGTCGACGATATCGCCGCTGTCCTCGACGCCGAGGACACCGGCAGCGCCGTGGTCTACGGAACGTCCTACGGCAGCTATCTGGCGGCCGGTGTCGGCGTCCGCCACCCCGCCCGAATCCAGGCCATGATCCTCGACTCGCCCCTGCTCAACCGCGACGATATCGAGATCGTCCGGCGCGAGCTGCGTGATCTGCTCTGGCACGGCGAGGATCCGCAGACCTCCGAACTGGCGGCCAAGGTGCGTCAGTTGGCAGACGACGGCGCCATGACGCCGGGCGATGCCCAGTTGGCCGCCATGCTGTACGGCCTCGGTGGGGCGGACCTGCTCCATCGGCTGCTGGATCTGCTGCTGGATGACCGGCCGCTGCTGTGGACCACGATGAGCCGGATCGAGCAGGCGGCCAGCCGGAAGATGCCCTATCGCAACGAGGCCGACCTGGTCGGGCCGATCGGTTTCCGGGAGTTGAACTTTCACGGGATCCCGGACGGGCTGCCGCTGGATCCCGCGATCGCGATGCGCGAGTCCGCGCCCGGTGACCCGCCGCCGTTCGAGGGGGAACCGTTCGATCTGGTGGCGCAGATGCCCCGGTTCCGGTGGCCCACCGTGGTGATCTCCGGCGGCCGGGACCTCACCACCCCGCCGGCCGTGGCCAACCGGATCGCGGAGTTGGTGCCCGACGCTGCGCTGGTGGGACTGCCGACCGCCGGGCACAGCATCCTGGACACCCGCGAACGGGCCGCGCTGCGGATCGCCGCCGAGGTCTGCGCCGGACGGGTCGCGGACCTGCCCGCTCAGGGCGAGGACCTGGACCGGCTCCCGGTCCGGCCGGAGCTGTGGTTGATGGGTTCTGCCATCGAGGTGGCGGCGCGTGTCGAGGCCGTGCTGCCGGGTTCCCTGCAGCGGCTGCTGCCCCGGCTGCTGAACAGCGCTAGTTCATGAAACCTATTGCGCTGTAGTTCAAGTCGCCCAATCCGGCCGGACCGAAATTGGCCAGGTTGCTGCGCACCGCGACGTTACCCGGTGACTGGAACAGCGCCAGGCTGAACACCTCGTCCCACAGCAACTTGTCCACCTCGTTGGCGAGCTGGCGGGATTTGGTCGGGTCCAGCTCGTCGAGAACCTGCTCTACCTTGGCATCGATCTCGGGGGAGGAGATCTTGCCGAAGTTGCTTTCGGCATCAGTGGTGAAGATCTGGTTGAGGCAGCACAGCGAGAAGGCGTCGCCGACCCAGGAGAACTGGGTGACGTCGAAGTCGCCGACGGTGACGTGGTTGGTGAAGAACCCATTGGCCGGCTTGACGTCCAGCTCCATCTTGACCCCGATCTGGGCCAGGGTGTTCTGGGCGACCTGTGCCACCTGCCGGCCGCTTTGCGAGTCGTAGAGCACATTGCGGATCACCAGCTGTTTGCCGTCCTTCTCCCGGAACTCGCCGTTCAGCTTCCAGCCGAGCGCGTCGAGTTCGGCCTTGGCCTTCTCCGGGTCGTAGGCCACCACCGCGCTGTTGTCCTGGTAGCCCTCCTGCCCGGCCACGAAGATGTGGTTGCCCAGCGGTGTCGGGTTGTCCACCAGGCCGCGCTGGCTGACGTTGACGATGGCCTGCCGGTCGATGCCCTTGGCGACGGCCTGCCGCAGCGCCTTGTCGGACAGGATCGCGCCGGGTGCGCCGTTGAAGGTCAGGTGGTACCAGCTGGGACCGGGAGCCCGCCGGAGCGAAACACCGTCGGTGCGCGCGGCGATGGTCAGCTCGTCCAGTGAGGAGATTCCGGTGGCGTCGATGGTGTTGTTCTGCAGTGCCGGGATCCGGGCGGCGTCATCGAGCACCAGGTAGGTGAACGAGTCCAGCAGCGGGGGAGTGCCCCACCATTTCGGGTTGCGGGTCAACGTGATTCGCTGCGCGGTGCGGTCCACCGAGGAGACCATGAACGGCCCGGCTGACGGTCCCGGTTTGTCGAGTTGGCCCTTGTTGAACGCATCCGGGTCGGCGGTCATGGCCTTGGGCAGCAGCATCGTGTTGCCGGCGAACATCCCGCGCCACTCCGGGTAGTGCTGGGCGAAGGTCACCACGGCCTGGCGATCGTCGACCCCGCGGGTGACCGAGGCCACCCGGTCGGAGCCGTTGGGGGAGGCGATCGCGTAGGCCTTGTCCTTGCCGCTGGTCGCGGTGATCTGGGCGGCGATGTCCTCCCAGGTGATCGGCGTGTCGTCCGACCAGGTGGCCTTGGGATTGATCGTGTAGGTGACCACCTGCGGGTCGGTCTTGGTCAGTTCGACATTGGTGAAGTAGTCGGTGTTGACCTTCATCGTGCCGTCCGGGGCGACGATGAACGCGCGCGGCATGGTGGGCCGCAGCAGCGAGGCGGTGTCGGCCTCGTTGCCGTCGATGTTGAGGGTGTTGAAGTTCGACGGCAGTGCGCCGATCGACAACCTGAGATTCCCGCCCTGTTTGAGGGTGGCCGGGTCCTGCGGGTTGATATCGCTGGCGCTGCCGAGTTCGGCGTTCCCGGCGGCGCCGGAACCCCCGGGTTTTTCCGTCGCGCAGCCCGCCAGGGTCAGCGTCACCGCCGCGAGCAGACACAAAAGTGTCCTGACACGCCGTGCTGAGGGAACTTTTGCGTCTGCTCGCCGAAGGGTCACACCCGCAGATGCTAGCGGCGGGACGGATCTGGTTGGGGGATCGCAGCGAGCAATCGCCGGGTGTACTCGTTGCGCGGATTGGCGAACACCTCATCGCTGTCGCCGTATTCGACGATGGCCCCGCGGTACATCACCGCCACCTGGTGGGCCAGGTGCTTGACCACCGATAGGTCGTGGGAGACGAACAGGTAGGTCAGGCCAAAGTCGCGTTGCAGGTCCAGCAGCAGGTTGATGATGCCGGCCTGGATGGAGACGTCCAGCGCAGAGACCGGTTCGTCCAGCGCCAGGATCTTGGGCTGCAGTGCCAGCGCGCGGGCGATGCCGATCCGCTGCTTCTGGCCGCCGGAGAACTCGCCGGGGTACCGGCTGGCGTCGGCGCGGCGCAGGCCGACGATCTCCAGCAGTTCGGCCACCCGGGCG
>JBFYOR010000012.1:0-5816 GCA_041303695.1 Mycobacterium sp.
CCAGGGAGACCGATTCCACGGCGAAGCCGAGCCGCTCCCCGGCCCTGCGCAGGGTGGCGACATTGCCGGCCGCCTTCTTACCAAAGGTGAAGTTCTCCCCCACCACCACATCGAGGACGTGCAGGCGCTCGACGAGCAACTCGTGGACGTAGCGCTCGGGGGTCAACTTCATGAAATCGGGGGTGAACGGCATCACCAGGAACACGTCGATCCCGAGTTCCTCGGCCAGTTCGGCCCGGCGGGTCAGGGTGGTCAGTTTCGCGGGGTGGCTGCCCGGGAAGACCACCTCCATCGGGTGCGGATCGAAGGTCATCAGCACCGTGGGCACGCCGCGGGCCCGCGCCGACTTGACCGCCCGAGCGATGAGTTCGGCGTGACCGCGGTGCACGCCGTCGAACACACCGATGGTCAGCACACAGCGGCCCCAGTCCGACGGTATGTCGTCCTGTCCGCGCCAGCGTTCCATGCCCGCAAGCCTACGACCGATGGGCGCACTGGCCCAAGCGCCGGCAGCGTCTGCCCGGCTGTTCCTACAGCGTCGCCGGGCGGATCACCACGACGGACCGCGTCCGCTCTCCCTTGTCCTCCAACAGGGCGAAGACCCGACCGTCCGGACCGGTTGCGGCATAGACACCGTCGATTCCGGCCGCGGGCAGCGGTCGGCCGTGGCCGGCGTCGACGGCCTGCTCCGCGGTGATGTCCCGGCGGGCGAAGGCCAACAGACAGGCTTCGTCGAGGGGGTAGCTCAATAACGGATGTTCGGCCAGCTCATCCAGGGTGCGCGCGTGGTCGAGTCCGTAGCCGCCGACCCGGGTGCGCCGCAGCGCCGTGAGGTGTCCCCCGACGCCGAGTGCGGCGCCCAGATCGCGGGCCAGGGCCCGGATATAGGTGCCCGAGGAGCAGTCCACCTCGACGTCGACGTCGATGACGGGCGGATCCCGCCGGATGGCCAGCACGTCGAAACGGTCGATCCGCACCGGCCGTGCGGCCAGTTCCACCTGCTCGCCCTCGCGGACGAGTTGATAGGCCCGTTTGCCGCCGACCTTGACCGCACTCACCGCCGACGGCCGCTGGGAGATCTCGCCGCGCAGGGCGGCGATATTCGCCTGGATCTGCTCGTCGGTGACGTGCGCCGCCGGCACCTCCGCCACGACGTCGCCTTCGGCATCGTCGGTGGTGGTGGTGGCGCCCAGCCGGATGGTCGCCGCATAGGACTTCGATGTGCCGCTGATCAGGCCGAGAATCTTGGTGGCCCGCTCGATGCCGATCACCAGAACTCCGGTGGCCATCGGGTCCAGCGTGCCGGCGTGGCCGACCTTGCGGGTGCCGAAGATCCGCCGACATCGGCCCACCACGTCATGGCTCGTCATCCCGGCCGGCTTATCAACGATCACCAGCCCCGGCGCGGGGCTGATTCCCGGGTCGCTGCGCTCCTGCCCTCCGGGTGCGCTCACAGCACGATCGCTGTCAGCGCCAAGCCGCCGGCCACCGACCACCGGCCGGACAGCTCGGTCAGCGGCGGACCGCTGCGGGCGGCGGGGTCGATCAGGATGCGGGAGAGGAACTCTCCGGCCGTCCCCGAGGAATCCACTTCGAAACTGATATGGGCGTCCTCGAATCCCAGCCAGCGCTGCGTCAACGGAAACCACGCCTTGTACGTGGCCTCCTTGGCGCAGAACAGGATCCGGTCCCAGTGCAGTTCGGCGGGCAACGCCGCGATCTCACGTCGCTCCACGGGCAGGCTGATGGCCTCCAGCACCCGGTCCGGTAGCACCCCGTGCGGCTCGGCATCGATGCCGACCGAGCGCGCCGCCCCGCTGCGGCCCACCACCGCGCCCCGGTAGCCGTCACAGTGGGTGAGGCTGCCCACCACGCCCCGCGGCCATCGCGGTTCGCCCTTGTCCCCCTTGAGGATCGGCGACGGCGGCACCCCGAGTTGTTCCATCGCCACCCGGGCGCAGTGCCGGACCGTGACGAACTCGTTGCGCCGCTTGGGAACCGAACGCGCGATCAGCGGCTCCTCCTCGGGCAGCGGCGCGAGATCCGCCGGGTCGTCGTACAACTCGGCGTAGACCAGGTCGGCGATATCGGGCAGCACCGCCCGCAGGTAATCGCTCACTTTCGCCGGCTCTGCAGCCGGTCCCGGAACGCCTCGGCCTGGGCGCGCATTTCGGGGGTGATCATGAAGTGGCCGCCGAACTCGTTGAGGTAGCCGGGCGCGTAGTCCGGGTCCGGCAGCACCTGACGCAGCCAGCGGTACGGTTTGCGCCGCCGCCACTCCCGCGGGTAGCCCACCGACACCTCCTCGAACCGCACCCCGTCGTACCAGGACGTGCGGGGGATGTGCAGGTGTCCGTACACCGAGCACAGCGCGTTGTAGCGGGTGTGCCAGTCGGCGGTCTGCGTCGTCCCGCACCACAGCGAGAACTCCGGGTAGAACAGCATGTCGCAGGGCTCGCGCACCAGCGGGAAGTGGTTCACCAGCACGGTGGGAACCATCCAGTCCAGTTCCTCCAGGCGGGCCCGGGTGTAGGCCAGCCGGTCGCGGCACCAGGCGTCGCGGGTGGCGTACGGCTCGCAGGACAGCAGGAACTCGTCGGTCGCGACGATGTTGTTCTCCCTGGCGATCGCCAGACCCTCGGCCTTCGTCGTCGCACCCTGCGGCAGGAAGGTGTAGTCGTAGAGCAGGAACATCGGCACGATGGTGGCCGGGCCGCCCTGGTCGGTCCAGACCGGATACGGGTGTTCCGGGGTGACGATCCCCATCTCGTCGCACATCGCAACCAGGTAGTCGTAACGGGCCCGGCCGAACACCTGCATCGGGTCCTTGCCGGTGGTCCACAGTTCGTGGTTGCCCGGTACCCAGATCACCTTCGCGAACCGGTTCCGCAGCAGCTCCAGTGACCAGCGGATGTCGTCGGTGCGCTCGGCGACGTCGCCGGCGACGATCAGCCAGTCCTCCGGGGAAGCCGGGTACAGCGACTCGGTGACCGGCTTGTTGCCGGTGTGACCGGTATGCAGGTCGCTGATCGCCCAGAGGGTGGGTGCCACAAGCGATCAGCGTACTGGCGGTCCCTATCCTGGCCCGGTGGCGAACACCAGGTTCATCGACCGGGCGGTGGGCCGCGCCCTGCGGTTACCCCCGCCCACGACCGCTTACGCGGTGCACCGCGGCCTGGCGGTGCCGATGCGCGACGGGACCGACTTGCTCGCCGACCACTACCAACCGCTCACCGACCGTCCGCGCGGAACCATCCTGGTCCGCGGGCCATACGGCCGGGCGTTCCCGTTCTCCCTGGTCTACGCCCAGATCTACGCCGCCCGCGGCTATCACGTGCTGTTCCAGAGCGTGCGCGGCACCTTCGGCTCCGGCGGGATCTTCGAGCCCATGGTCCACGAGGTCGCCGACGCCGCCGACACCGTGGTGTGGTTACGCGAACAACCCTGGTTCACCGGAACGTTCGCCACCCTCGGGCTGTCCTACCTCGGCTTCACCCAGTGGGCGCTGCTGTCGGACCCGCCGCCGGAGCTTGCCGCGGCGGTGATCGCCGTAGGCCCGCACGACCTGTACACCTCCACCTGGGGCTCCGGGGCATTCACCCTCAACGATTTCCTCGGCTGGGCCGACATGATGGCCCATCAGCAGCAGGGCCCGCGCAAGAGATTGTCCTACCAACTCAACGCCATCCGCCGGATGCACCAGGCGGTGCGGGGCCTGCCGTTGGGCGAAGCCGGACGGGCGCTGCTGGGTGACCGGTCGCCGTGGTACCAGACCTGGTTGGCCCACCCCGACCGCGACGACCCGTTCTGGGCGCCGATGAACATGACCGCGGCCCTGGACCGCGCCACCGTGCCGGTGCTGCTGCTCACCGGCTGGCAGGACGTCTTCCTCAACCAGACCATCGATCAGTTTGCGCACCTGCGCGCCCGCGGCGTCGACGTCGCAGTGACGATCGGGCCGTGGACCCACGACGAGATGGTCACCCGGGGCACCGGCGTCACGGCTGTCGAGACGCTGGCCTGGCTGGGCAGCCACCTGTCCGGTGACCCGGCCCCGTCACGGCCCGCCCCGGTGCGGCTGCGCACCACCGGCCGGGCGCCGTGTGGTTGGACCGACCTGCCGGACTGGCCGCCCGCGACCGGCCCGCAGGTCCTGCACCTGCAGCCCGGCGGGCTGCTCGGTGTCACCGCACCCGGCGGCGACGCCCGGCCGTCGACGTTCCGCTACGACCCGGCCGACCCGACCCCGACGGTGGGTGGGCGGCTGTTGTCGCGGCAGTCCGGCTACCGCGACGACACCGCGCTGGCCGGACGGCCCGATGTGCTGTCCTTCACCGGTGCGCCGCTGCCGGCTGGGATCCTGGTGTGCGGCTCACCGGTCGTCGAACTGGACCACGCATGCGATATCCCGCATTTCGACGTGTTCGTCCGGATCAGCGAAGTCGACGGCCGCGGCCGGTCCCGCAACGTCAGCGACGGAGTCCGCCGGTTCGCCCGCAATCTCGGCACCGGCGAGCCCGCCGTCAGCGCCGCCAGGATGAACGCATCCACCCATACCGTGCACCACGGCGAGTTGTCGCGGCTGATCCTGCCGGTCGCGGAGCAGGGTTAGGGCTGGGGCGGACTCGAGGTCGCGGGCGCCTGGTTCTGGTCGCAGCCGCCGGCGGACCAGCCCATGCACGGGACCTGCCCGCCGGGACCGGGCAGCATGATCGGTGGCGGCGGCGGCTGAAACGACGCCGTCGAGGTCTCGGTGACCGGGGCGGCCGGGGCGGCCGGGGCGCGACTATAGCTGCGTTCGGGGGTGAAGCCGGTGGCGAAGAAGATAGCGATCGCTGACGAGAGCACCAGAACCGCAGCACCGAGCAACAAGAGGACCTTGGGATTGACCATCCGCCGATTTGCCACCACGTCAGCCTGGCAGCCATCCCGGCGCGACGCCAGAGTATTTGGGCTCCGATCCGCCGGTTACGGTGTGATGATGACCTCTCCGACCGCCAGCGACATCCTGCTCATCGACACCACCGACCGGGTGCGGACCGTCACGTTGAACCGTCCAGAGTCCCGCAACGCGCTGTCGTCGGCGCTGCGGTCGCAGTTCTTCGCCGCACTGCGCGAGGCCCAGGCCGACGACGCGGTGGACGTGGTGATCGTCACCGGCGCCGACCCGGTGTTCTGCGCCGGCCTGGACCTCAAGGAGTTGGGCAACACCACCGAACTGCCGGACATCTCGCCGAAGTGGCCGCCGATGGACAAGCCGGTGATCGGGGCCATCAACGGCGCGGCCGTGACCGGCGGGCTGGAGTTGGCGCTGTACTGCGACATCCTGATCGCCTCCGAGCAGGCCCGGTTCGCCGATACCCATGCCCGGGTCGGCCTGTTGCCCACCTGGGGGCTGTCCGTGCGACTGCCGCAGAAGGTGGGGATCGGAATGGCGCGGCGGATGAGCCTGACCGGGGACTACCTGTCCGCGCAGGACGCCCTGCGGGCCGGGCTGGTCACCCAGGTCGTCGCGCACGCCGAGCTGCTGCCCACCGCCCGCGCTGTCGCCGCCTCGATCGTCGGCAACAACCAGAAGGCGGTCCGCGCGCTGCTGGATTCCTACCACCGCATCGACGGGGCCGACACCGGCGCCGGGCTGTGGATGGAGGCCGAGTCGGCGCAGGCCTGGATGCGCTCGGCCACCGGCGACGATATCGCCGCCAGCCGGGCATCGGTCATCGAGCGCGGCCGCTCCCAGGTCAACTGACGCCCGCGGTCAGGTGCCCGCCACCGCCCACCGGCCGGGTTAGCCCAGGGCGGCGGCCAAACCGGCC
>JBFYOR010000013.1:0-5847 GCA_041303695.1 Mycobacterium sp.
TGGAAGTTCGACACCCCGATGCTGCGGGCCCGGCCGTCGGCCTTGAACTCCTCCAGCGTTGTCCAGGTGGAGACGAAGTCACCGTCGTAGCGGGTCGGCAGCGGCCAGTGGATGAGGAACATGTCGACGTAGTCGGTGCCGAGTTCGCTCAGGGTCTCCTCGAAGGCCCGGCGGGCGTCGTCGGGCCGGTGGAAACCGTTGTTGAGCTTGCTGGTGATGTACACCTGCGCCCGGTCGACGCCGGACTCGCGGATACCCTGCCCGACGCCCTGCTCGTTGCCGTACATCTGCGCGGTGTCGATATGGCGGTAGCCGATCTCCAGCGCGCTGCGCACCGCGGCGGTGGTTTCATCGGGCGGGATCTGGAACACCCCCAGGCCCAACTGCGGGATGCGGTTGCCGTCGTTGAGGGTGATCAGCGGGACATTCCCGACGGTCGTGCTCACGTGCCTCTCCTCTGTTCAGCCAACGCCTGTTCGGCCAGTGCCCCGAGCAGGCGCCTGGCGGCGTCCACCCGTCGTGCCGGTGGCCCGGTCAGCGCGTCGAGGGCGCATTCCGGATCTGCCGGCGGTCCCAGGTGTCCGCATCCGCGCGGACAGTCGGTGATCTTCTCACCCAGGTCAGAGAATGCCAGCATGACGTCATCGGGCCGGATGTGGGCCAGTCCGAACGACCGGACGCCGGGGGTGTCGACGACCCAGCCGCCGCCGGGCAGCGCCAGCGCCACCGACTGAGTCGAGGTGTGCCGGCCCTTGCCGACCCCGGACACCGCGCCGATGGCCCGATCGGCCTGCGGCACAAGCCTGTTCACCAGGGTGGACTTGCCGACACCGGAATGGCCGAGCAGCACGGTGATATGCCCGGTCAGCAGCGACCGAACCTCGTCGATCGACTCGTCGCGGCTGGCGGTGACCACGGTGAGGTCGAGGTCGGCGAACTGTTCGGCGAACGGCGCTGCCGGTGCGAGGTCGCTTTTGGTCAGGCACAGAATGGCCCGCAGCCCGCCGGTGTAGGCCGCGATCAGCGACCGGTCCACGAAACCGGTGCGCGGCGGCGGGTCGGCCAGTGCCACCACCACCATCATCTGGTCGGCGTTGGCCACCACCACCCGCTCGGTCGGGTCGGTGTCGTCGGCGGTGCGGCGCAGCACCGTCCGGCGGTCGTTGCGGCGCACGATCCGGGCCAGGGTGTCGGGGCGGCCGGACAGATCGCCGACCACCTCGACCTGGTCGCCGACGACGATCGGGGTGCGGCCCAGTTCGCGGGCCCGCATCGCGGTCACCGTGCGGTGCGGGTCGCTGTTGAGCACGCAGCCCCACCGGCCGCGGTCGACGGTCACCACCATCGCCGGTTCGGCGTCGGCGTGGGTGGGCCGGGTCTTGGTGCGCGGACGGGATCCGCGGCCGGCCCGGATGTGCACATCGGACTCGTCGTACTGGCGTGGCCGGCGAGGGGAACTCAACCGCGTCCTTCGAGCATGTCCGTCCACAGCCCGGGGAAATCCGGCAGCGTTTTGGCGGTGGTGCCGATGTCCTCGACGGCCACCCCGGGCACCCGCAGTCCGATGATCGCCCCTGCGGTGGCCATCCGGTGGTCGGCATAGGAGTGCCAGACTCCGCCGTGCAGTGGTGTCGCGGTGATCACCAGGCCGTCGTCGGTCTGCATGCAGTCGCCGCCGAGGCCGTTGATCTCCGCACTCAGCGCGGCCAGCCGATCGGTCTCATGGCCGCGCAGGTGGGCGATGCCGGTCAGCCGCGACACCGAACCGGGTTCGGCCAGTGCCGCCAGCGCGGCCACCGACGGGGCCAGCTCGCCGACCTCGTGCAGGTCCATGTCGAAGCCGGGGTAGCTGGCCGGCCCGGTGACCGCCAGGCCCGAGTTCTCATGGACCACAGCACATCCCAGCAGTCGCAGGATGGCCAGGATGATGGGCGCCGGCTGAACGCTGATGGTCGGCCAGCCGGTGATGCGCACCGTGCCGGCGGTCACCACGGCGGCTGCCGCGAACGGCACCGCGTTGGACAGGTCGGGTTCGATCGCCCAGTCGTGGGCGGCCACCCGTCCGGGCGCCACCCGCCACCGGTTGACGACGGTGTCGTCCACCTGCACTCCGGCTTCGTCGAGCATCGCAGCGGTCATGGCGATGTGCGGGGCCGAGGGCACCGAGGTTCCGGTGTGCACCACCGTCAGCCCGTCGGTGAAAGCGGTCCCGCACAGCAGCAGTCCGGAGACGAACTGGGAGGACGCCGAGGCGTCGATGTGCACGGTGCCGCCCGGCGCCCCGCCGCGGCCGTGGACGGTGAACGGCAGACCGGTGCCGTCGATGTCGACGCCCAGACCGCGCAGGCCGTCGAGCAGTGGGGCGATCGGCCGGGCGCGGGCCTGCTCGTCACCGTCGAAGAGCACCGCTTGCCTGCCCAACGCGGCCAGTGGTGGCACGAACCTCAGCACCGTTCCGGCCAGCCCGCAGTCGATGTGCGTCCCGGGTCCGGGATTCAGGGTGCCGCCGACCCTCAGATCGGCGCCGTCGCCGTCGATGGTGAAGCCGAGGGTCCGCAGCGCACCGATCATCAGGTCGGTGTCGCGGCTGCGCAGGGCGCCGTCGATACGCGAACCGCCGCCGCCCAGGGCGGCCAGGATCAGCGCCCGGTTGGTCATCGACTTCGAGCCCGGCACCGTGACATCCGCGTGCACCGGTGCCGGCGCGTGCGGCGCCGCCCACAACTCCGGTTGGCTCACGGCCCCCATCCTGCCCCATGCGGGGTGCACCATTGAGTCATGTGCGGAAGGTTCGCCGTCACCACCGATCCAGCCCGGTTGGCCGGGCTGCTGCATGCGGTCGACGAGACCGGGGGAGCGTTGGCGGCCCCCAACTACAACGTCGCGCCCACCACCGCCATCGCCGCGATGGTGGACTCGGACGACGCGGGGCAGACGTGTCGGCGGATCCGACCGATGCGCTGGGGGCTGGTTCCGCACTGGGCGAAGGCCGACGCCCGTGGCCGGCCGCTGACCAAATCGCTGTTGATCAACGCCCGCGCCGAGACGCTGACCACCTCCCCGGCCTTCCGGTCCTCCGCGCGCCGTCAGCGCTGCCTGATCCCGATGGACGGCTACTACGAGTGGATGCGCAATGCCGACCTTCCGGGGGCGGGCAAGACGCCGTTCTATATGTCCGCGGCCAACGGCGGGCCGTTGCTGGTGGCCGGGCTGTGGTCGGTCTGGTCACCCGGGGAGTCGGCGCCGATCCGGACCGCCGCGATCGTCACCACCGATGCGGTGGGTGCGCTGGCCCGGGTGCACGACCGGATGCCGTTGGTGATCGCCGAACGGGATTGGGACCGCTGGCTGGACCCGGATTCCCCCGCGCCGGCCGATCTGCTCGCCGCCGCGCCGGATGCCAGCGGCATCGACATCCGGGAGGTGTCGACGTTGGTCAACGCCGTGGCCAACAACGGACCGGAGCTCATCGCGCCGGCCGACCGGGGCAACCAACCGGTCGGTCTGTTCTAGGCGCCCGGGTGGGGATAGCATCGGGAGCAGGCTTGTCCAGCGAGAGGAACCGTTCAATGACTGCAGTGGAACCGCAGACCTACACCATCACGGTGCACAACCCTGCCACCGGTGAGGTCGCCGGCACGGTACCCATCGACGATTCCCAGGCGGTCGCCGCCAAGGCTCGCGAACTGCGGCTGTTCCAGCCGGAGTGGGAGGCCATCGGCCCGCGCGGCCGCAAGAAGTGGATGCTCAAGTGGCAGGACTGGATCCTGGACCACGCCGACCACCTGACCGAGGTGCTGATGTCGGAGACCGGCAAGAGCCGCATCGACGCCGCCCTCGAACCCGTCGGTGTGGCCGATGCCATCAACTACTGGGCCAACCACGCCGAGGAGTTCCTCGCCGATCGGCATCCCAAGGCGCACAGCCCGCTGTTCAAGGTCAAGAAGCTCACCACGGTGTTCCGGCCCTACCCGCTGGTCGGCATCATCGAGCCGTGGAACTTCCCGCTGGCCATGCTGGGTCTGGACGTGGTGCCCGCACTGGCCGCCGGTGCGGCAGTGCTGCTGAAACCCTCTGAGGTGACCCCACTTTCGGCCGTCGAGTTCGTCCGCGGCTGGAATGAGGTCGGCGCGCCGCCGATCCTGGGGCTGACTACCGGTTACGGCGCCACCGGCGCTGCGGTGATCGAGCACGCCGACTATGTGCACTTCACCGGGTCAACCGCGACCGGCAAGAAGGTGGCGGTGGCCTGCGCCGAGCGGCTCATCCCGTTCAGCCTTGAACTCGGCGGCAAGGACCCGGCGATCGTGCTGGCCGATGCCGACGTCGACCGAGCCGCCAACGGTATTGCCTGGGGTGGGATGTTCAACTCCGGCCAGGTCTGTATCTCGGTGGAGAGGGTGTACGTCGAGGCCCCGATCTACGACGAGTTCATCGCCAAGCTGACCGCCAACGTCAACAAGATCCAGCAGGGCAGTGAGTCCGGCAGCGATTTCACCTACAACACCGGCGCGATGGCCACCGAGGCTCAGCGCGATATCGTCGAGCGGCACGTCAAGGAGGCCGTCGCGGCCGGCGCCAAGGTGCTCACCGGCGGAAAGCCCACCGGGGTGGGCACCTTCTTCCAGCCCACCGTGCTCGCCAACGTCGACGCATCCATGACCTGCATCGCCGAGGAGACCTTCGGGCCGACGCTGCCGGTGGTCAAGGTGGCCGACGAGGAGGAGGCGATCCGGCTGGCCAACGACTCCCGATACGGGCTGTCGGCCACGGTGTGGACCGGGGACACCGCCCGCGGCGACCGGATCGCCCGGCGCCTGGAGTGCGGCGCGGTCAACATCAACGATGCCCTGACCAACGTGTTTTGCCCGACCCTGCCGATGGGTGGCTGGAAGGACTCCGGAATGGGCTACCGCTCCGGCGGGGCCAGCGGCCTGATCAAGTTCTGCCGGCAACAGGCCATCACCGCCCCGCGGATCCCGACCCAGAAGTCGGAGATGATGTGGTACTCGTCGCCGAAGAAGCAGGGCCGCTTCGCGCTGGCGGCGATGCGCGCCTTCGCCGGACACGGCTGGCGTCGCATCGGCCGCAAGGGCTGAGCTCACTGCTGCGACTGGCGGAACCGGCGGACGATTTTCTCCGGGTGGTGGTAGGAGTTGACTCCGCCGACGAGCGGCAGTTGCGGCGGGGGTAACCACTTGGTGGTTCCGTCCCGGCGTCTGCGGGTCGTCCAGCCGCACTGTTCGATCAGGCGGTTGTGGGGCCCGCAGGCAAGGGCCAGGTCGTCGATATCGGTTACCCCGCCGTGGGCCCAGCCTTTGTTGGCGTGATGGGCCTGACAGCCGTAGCTGGGCACTGTGCATCCGGGGAATGTGCAGCCGCGGTCCATTTCGTGCAGCACAACGCGCTGGTCGGCGGTGGCGATGCGCTTGCTCCGTCCCAGCCACAGCGGCCGTCCGGAGGCTTTGTCGAACAACGTCAGGTAGTGGTACGCGTGGCCGGCCATCCGGATCACATCCGCGATCGGTACGACGGTGCCGCCTGCGGTGACCCCGACCCCGGACCTGCACTGGAGGTCCTGGAGGTTGGCCGAAACGACGACGGTGACCGGCAGTCCGCGATGGGTGCCCAACCTCGGATCGCCGAGCTGGCCGCGCACCAACGCCGACAGGGCGTCGTGCTGACGCTGTGCGTGGCTGCGCCGGTCGGCGTCGATCTGGTCCTGGCTGGGTTGGTCAGCGACCGCGGGCCGGGGATCTGTGGGGTTGCACATCCCGGGGGCGGCGAATTTGGCGAACCAGGCCTCCAACTCGGCCCGAAGCGCCGGGGTGGCGACCAGCCGGGCGG
>JBFYOR010000014.1:0-3446 GCA_041303695.1 Mycobacterium sp.
CACACCGCCGAGATCAAGCCCGGCGAGGACGTCGCGATCGCCGGCGTGGGCGGCGTCGGCATGGCCGCCCTGCAGGGCGCAGTCGTCTCCGGCGCGCGCCACATCTTCGTCATCGAACCCGTGGAGTGGAAGCGCGACGCCGCCCTGAAGTTCGGCGCCACTCACGTCTACGAGGACTTCAACTCGGCCTTGATGGGCATCGCGGAGGTAACTCAGGGCCTGATGGCGAAGAAGGTCATCGTCACCGTAGGAGAATTGGACGGCGCCGACGTCGAGAACTACATGATGATCACCTCCAAGGCCGGCACCTGCGTGATGACCGCGATCGGCAGCATGGTCGACACCAACGTGACGTTGAACCTGGCGATGCTCACGCTGATGCAGAAGACCATCAAGGGAACCATCTTCGGCGGCGGGAACCCGTACTTCGACATCCCGCAGCTGCTGTCGATGTACAAGATCGGCAGGCTCAATCTCGACGATATGGTGACCCGGCAGTACCGCCTCGAGCAGATCAACGACGGGTACAAGGACATGCTGGAGGGCCGCAACATCCGCGGCGTCATCCGCTACACCGACGAGGATCGCTGAACCGGCGATGTCCGATCAAGCTATCGATCTGACGCCCGCCATGGCCGCCTCGCAGGCGTCGTGGCGGTGCGTGCAGTCCCACGACCGCGAGGGCTGGCTGGCGCTGATGGCGCCCGACGTCGTGATCGAGGACCCGATCGGCCAGTCCTTCACCAACCCCGACGGTCTGGGTGTGCGCGGCAAGGAGGCGGTGGCGGCCTTCTACGACGCCAACATCGCCGTCAACAACCTCACCGTGACCTGCGAGGAGACCTTTCCGTCCAGTTCGGCCAACGAGGTGGCCCACATCCTGGTGCTGCGCAGCCAGTTCGAGGGCGGCATGACCAGCACCGTGCGTGGAGTGTTCTGCTACCGCGTCGACGACGCCGGCCTGATCACCAATATGCGCGGCTACTGGAACCTGGAGGGCATGGCGTTCGGTCAGCGTGACTGATCGCCCGCTGCAGGGTCTGGGCGCGGTCGTGGTCGGCGGATCCCACGGGATCGGGGCCGCGGTGGCCAGCCTGCTGGCCGAGTTGGGCGCCGGCGTGGTGGTCAACGGCCGCGACGGGGATTCGGTGGACGCGACGGTGGACACCATCACCGCCGCCGGCGGCAGCGCAGTGGGGTTGTCCGGCTCGGCGGCCGACGACGATGTCGCCGAAGCGCTCATTGCGTTGTGCGAGAACGAATTCGGGGCGATAGACGCGCTGGTGAACTGTGCCGGCGCGGCCGAACCGGCCGGTTCGTCGATCCTCACCGTCACCCCGGGCCAGTTCCACCAACTCCTCGACGTTCACCTCGGGACGGTCTTCGCGACCTGCCGGGCCGCCGCCGGGCGGATGGTGGCCCGGGGCAGCGGCGCGATCGTCAACACGAGTTCGTTCGCCTTCCTCGGCGACTACGGCGGTACCGGCTATCCGGCAGGCAAGGGCGCGGTCAACGGACTGACCATGGCGATCGCCGCCGAACTGGCCGAGCACGGGGTGCGGGCCAATCTGGTCTGCCCCGGCGCACGGACCCGGCTGTCCACCGGCACCGACTACGAGCATCACATCACCGAACTGCACCGCCGAGGCCTGCTGGACGAATTCAGCACCCGGGGCGCTTTGGATCCGGCGCCGGCACAGTACGTTGCTCCGCTCTACGCCTACCTGGTCAGCGGGATGGCAGCGCAGATCACCGGTCAGATGTTCATCGCCGCAGGAGGTTTCATCGGCCGATTCGACCGGCCGTCGCCGGTGCCACTGGCCTACCGCGACCATCGGGACAACCCGCCGTGGTCCTGGGCGGACATCGACCGGATGCTGCACTGAACTAGGCGCTTCGGGCCGCGCACCGCGCGGCGAACCCTATTCTGAGACCCATGGCTTCTGTCTTCACCATGATCATGAACCGCGAACTGCCGGGCCGATTCGTCTACGAGGACGACCTGGGCGATGACGGCGTGGTGGCCTTCCTGACCATCGAGCCGATGACTCAGGGCCACACCCTGGTGGTGCCGCGCGCGGAGGTGGACAACTGGCAGACCGTCGACCCCGCACTGTTCGGGCGGGTGATGGACGTCTCGCAGCGCGTCGGCCGTGCGGTGTGCCAGGCCTTCGGTGCCCAACGGGCCGGAATGATCATCGCCGGCCTGGAGGTGCCGCACCTGCACGTGCACGTGTTCCCGGCCTACAACCTCACCGACTTCGGCTTTGCCAACGTCGACCGCAACCCGTCGGCGGAATCCCTCGACGAGGCCCAGGCGAAGATCACCGCGGCCCTTGCCGCCCAGGCCTAAGGGGGCCTAATGGGGGCCTACGGGGTAGGGCCGAACTGCCGTAGCCGACGTCTGCGCGGCCATACACTCAGAGGATGAATCTGGCGAAGGCGCTGGTCGATATCGCGACCACACCGGTTCGGTTCGGACTGGCGGCGGCCGATGCCGGCCTCGACATCGCTGAGGCTGCACTTGACCTGGCCAAACGCAGCCTCGGTGACGCCACGGTGCCGTCCCCCGGCGAGTCGGTTGCCCACCTGCTGGGTCTGGACGAGACCATCGACCGGGCCAACCGGTTCGCCGCCCTGATCGACGAGGACGCCCCACTCGGGCGCGCCCTGGCGCCGGACGGCGCGGTGGACCGGCTGATGCGACCCGGCGGCCTGATCGACCGGCTGACCGCACCGGACGGCGTGCTGGAGCGGCTGACCGCCGAGGGCGGCGGTGTGGACCGCGCCCTGGCGCCCGGCGGCCTGGTGGACCAACTTCTGGACGAGAACGGGATTCTCGAGCGGGTGCTGGCCGATGACGGACTCGCCGACCGGCTGCTGGCCGAGGGCGGCATGGTGGACAAACTGACCGCCAAGGACGGTCCACTCGACCAGTTGACCACCGTGACGGAGTCGCTGAACCGGCTTGCTCCCGGGATGGAGGCACTCACCCCGACGGTCGAAGCCCTGCGTGATGCCGTCCTCGCCATGACCCGGGTGGTCGATCCGCTGAGCAATATCGCCGAGCGCATCCCGCTGCCCGGCCGGCGGCTCTGGCCGTTCCGGGATGACGACGAGTGACCCGATAAGCTATTTCGTGGTCGGAGCCGGCCCCCGCCGGTGTCCCCACGCCTCCTTAGCTCAGTGGTAGAGCACTCGCCTTGTAAGCGAAAGGTCGTCAGTTCAATCCTGACAGGGGGCTCCACACCCGCGCTACAGCATCAGTTCGGACTTCGGCACCTTCGGCATCTCCGTGGTGATCCGCTGCATGGTGCCCAGGAAGCAGTGCAACTCGGGATAGACGATCGGCTTGCCGCTGTTGAGAACCGCGACCGAGATGGCTCGCCCGGGATCGGACCAGGCCAGCATGTTGGTGAAACCGAGGTGCCCGAAGGCGTGCTGGG
>JBFYOR010000015.1:0-2539 GCA_041303695.1 Mycobacterium sp.
GCATGTATCCGGGCATTTGGCATGATCCGCTGCTATGGGGATCAGCAATGCGCCGGCCACCGGTGGCCTGGCCAAGGCGCTGATGCCGGTTCCGGATCCGAGCCCCGATGTGTTCGACCGGCAGTGGCCGTTGCGGCCCGCCGACGTCGACCGACTGGGCCGGCTGCGGATGGACGCCGCGTTGCGCCACATTCAGGACATCGGTCAGGACCAATTGCGGGAGATGGGGCACAACGACACCCACCCGCTGTGGATCGTCCGCCGGACGATGGTCGACATGATCGGGCCGATCGAGTTCCAGGACATATTGCGGCTGCGCCGCTGGTGCTCCGGTGCGTCCAACCGGTGGTGCGAGATGCGGGTGCGTATCGACGGCCGCAAGGGCGGTCTCATCGAGTCCGAGGCGTTCTGGATCAACTTCAACCGGGAGACCCAGGGGCCGGCCCGGATCGCCGACGATTTCATGGAAGCCCTGCTGCGCACCACCGACGTCGACCGGGTGCGGTGGAAGGCCTATCTGTCACCCGGCTCCCGCGCCGACGCCGACGAGATCCGCGAGTTCCCGATCCGAGTCAGCGATATCGACCTGTTCGACCATGTCAACAATTCGGTGTACTGGAAGGTTGTCGAGGAGTTTCTCGCCCCGCACCCGGAGTTGCTCGAGGCTCCGCTGCGGGTCGCGATCGAGCACGACGCCGCGGTCGCCTACGGCGAGAAGCTCGAGGTGCTGCTGCACGTCTATCCCCCCGGATCCACCGACAAGTTCGGCGTGGAGCTGACCGACCGCACGGTGAGAACGCTCACATACGTCGTCGGCGACCAGACCAAGGCCGTCGCGGCGATCTTCGCCCTGTGACCGCTGCCGGTTTGCCCGGACCCCGATTGACCTGCGAAATCAAGTTACCTACCGGTAACAACCCCGCGTCCGCGCCAGTCTGACCTTCGCAAACTTTGCAAGCTAAGGCCTGATCCGTTGCCAAAATTGGCAACGGGAACGATTGGACCTGCGCATATCGACTATGGGATCGTCGGGTTAGCACATCAGCGAAGAGTCCCGGGCGTTAGCAGAGATTGTCACAGGCTGCGCCTGGCGATGACAACGAAGGAGAGTCCCCATGTCCCGTTCCATGTCCGAGGTCGGAAAGCCCAAGAGCGCCGCCGATATCCAGCGCGACTGGGACACCAACCCCCGTTGGAAGGGCATCACCCGCACCTACTCCGCCGAGGATGTCGTCGCACTGCAGGGCAGTGTCGTCGAGGAGCAGACCCTGGCCCGCCGCGGCGCGGAGGTGCTCTGGAACCAACTGCACGATATGGACTTCGTCAACGCCCTCGGCGCGCTGACCGGCAATATGGCCGTCCAGCAGGTCCGCGGCGGCCTCAAGGCCATCTACCTGTCCGGATGGCAGGTCGCCGGTGACGCGAACCTGTCCGGTCACACCTACCCCGACCAGAGCCTGTACCCCGCCAACTCGGTGCCGCAGGTCGTTCGCCGGATCAACAACGCACTGCTTCGCGCCGACGAGATCGCCGCGGTCGAGGGCGACACCTCGATCGACAACTGGCTGGTTCCGATCGTCGCCGACGGTGAGGCCGGATTCGGCGGCGCGCTGAACGTCTACGAACTGCAGAAGGCGATGATTGCCGCGGGTGTGGCCGGCTCGCACTGGGAGGACCAGCTGGCGTCGGAGAAGAAGTGCGGCCATCTCGGCGGCAAGGTGCTGATCCCCACCCAGCAGCACATCCGCACCTTGACCTCGGCGCGGCTGGCGGCGGACGTCAGCGATGTCCCGACCGTCGTCATCGCCCGCACCGACGCCGAGGCGGCCACCCTGATCACCTCCGACGTCGACGAGCGCGACAAGCCGTTCGTCACCGGTGAGCGCACCGCCGAGGGCTTCTACCACGTCAAGAACGGCCTGGAGCCCTGCATCGCCCGCGCCAAGGCCTACGCGCCCTACTCCGACCTGATCTGGATGGAGACCGGCACGCCGGATCTGGAACTCGCGGCCAAGTTCGCCGAGGGCGTCAAGAGCGAATTCCCGGACCAGATGCTGGCCTACAACTGTTCGCCGTCGTTCAACTGGAAGCAGCACCTCGACGACGCCACCATCGCCAAGTTCCAGAAAGAGCTGGGCGCAATGGGATTCAAGTTCCAGTTCATCACGCTGGCCGGCTTCCACGCGCTGAACTACTCGATGTTCGACCTGGCCTACGGCTACGCCCGCAACCAGATGTCGGCCTATGTCGAACTGCAGGAGCGCGAGTTCGCCGCCGAGGAGCGCGGCTACACCGCGACCAAGCACCAGCGTGAGGTCGGTGCCGGCTACTTCGACCGGATCGCCACCACGGTGGACCCGAACAGCTCGACCACCGCGCTGGCGGGCTCAACCGAAGAGGGCCAGTTCCACTAGGTCGCAAGCGAAGTGGAACTGGCCCACTTAGGTCGATCCCCCCAGCGCGGTGGTCGAGCTGTTCGGGTCCACCGGGGTGGCGATCCGGTCGAAGTATCCGGCACCCACCACACGCAGATGCTTGG
>JBFYOR010000016.1:0-2684 GCA_041303695.1 Mycobacterium sp.
CTGCTCGCCGATGGGGTGTGGGAGGCGAGACCGGCCACGTCCTGCGCGAATGCGTCGGATCGCACCGCTGATCTACGACCAGCTCACAATTCGGATCTGACAACCCTTGCCGCCGAGGGTAAATCCAGTCGATTCTTATCGCATGGAATCGTGGCGACGCTGGGCGCTTGCGGTCACCGCGCTGGTGCTGGCGGTCGTCATGGGACTGGGCGCGCTGGCCGCCGACCGGCCGTCCACCGGGGCGCCCGCCAACGTCATCGGCGGGCCGTTCGCGCGCCTGCTCGCGGAGTCCGCCGACCTGGGACCGACCCTTGACCAGCAGGTGCAGATCACCGCGGCGCTGAACCGGGCGTCCGAGCCGGTGCGGTTGATCGATTGGGCCGGGGCCCATGGTCTTTCGGTGCGCTGGCGGGCCGGTGACGCCTGGGCGATCGTCGAAGGCCGGTCGCAGGCGGTCGCCCACGCGTTCGGTGTGGCGGTGCACGACTACCGCACCCTGCGCGGCCCGGACGCCGGCCGGGTGTTCTACGCATCGCCGCAGCAGCCTGAGATCCCGGCACCGGCCAACGCCGAGGTGGCAGGCATCGGCCGGATCCTCAGCTACACCCCGCACCGCGAGGGCCTGCCGCCCACCCCGCCCCTGGACGTCCCAGACGGGGGGCTGCTGCCGAACCAACTGTTGAGCGCCTACAACGTGACCTCGTTGACCGATGCCGGTTATGACGGCGCGGGGAGCACCGTGGTGGTGTTCAGTTTCGACGGGTTCGATCAGCAGGATATGGACAGTTTCGCCGACTGGTTCGAGCTTCCACGGTTCACCCCGCAGGTCATCGGTGGTATGCCGGAGCACCGCAGCGGCGAGTCCACGATGGATCTGCAAATGATCCACGCCGTCGCTCCCGCCGCCAAGCTGGTGATGGTCAATGCCCGTCCGACGGTCGAGAGCGGCGCGACCTACGAGAAACTCGGCAAGCTGATGGAGTCGGTCGACCGGCAGTTCCCCGGGGCGGTGTGGAGTTTCTCGATCGGGTGGGGCTGTGACCGGTTGCTCACCGCGGCGGATCTGGCCCCGGTGCGCTCTGCGCTGGCGGCCGCGCATCGGCGGGGCACCACCGCTTTCAACGCCACCGGAGACCTGGCAGGTCTGGAGTGCCGGGGCGGCAAACGATGGTCGGATCCGCCGAGCCCGGACGACGTGGGCCTGGATGCGGTGGGTTCAATGCCCGAGATGACCGCGGTCGGCGGAACCACCCTGTCCACCGACGCCACGGGCGGCTGGCTCGCCGAGCAGGCCTGGTACGACGTGCCGCTGACCCAAGGTACGGCGGGCGGCGCCTCCGCACTGTTCGGCCGCCCGTCCTGGCAGAACGTCGACTCGAACGCCGGACCGACCGACCGGCGACTGGTTCCCGACGTCGCCGCGGTCGCCGACCCGTTCACCGGTGTGAAGTTCGTCTTCCAGCAGCAGGTCGTCGTGGGCGGCGGCACCTCTCAGGCCGCTCCGATCTGGGCCGGGCTGGCGGCGGTCATCAACCAGTTACTCAGGGACCAGAACATGCGCCCACTGGGGGATTTGAACCCGTTGCTCTACCAGGTTGCCAAGGGCGCGGCCGTGCCCGGTTTCCGCGATATCGATCTCGGCGGTAACGCGATCAGCCCGGGCGGACGCGGGTACGACATGGTGACCGGACTGGGCAGCCCCAATGTGGAAAACCTGGTGAAGAACATTCTGCTCATCCGCTCGGTGTCCCGATGAGTGGTCCGGTGACTGAGGTGACGGATTCCTTCGACGGCTATGCGGTACCCCCGGGACGCTATGTCGCCAAGCGCGAACGGGGACCGAAATACATTCTGACGCTGGGTCTGTGGGTACTTATCCTGACGGCCGGCATGATGATCCTCGCGCTGGTGGACAGCCGGGTCCCCGACGTTCCGAGCCGTTATGTCTGCCCGCCGGACTGTGGCCGGCCGCCGACGGGTCTGCCGGTGGCGACCAATCCGCGCTTCACCGCACCCGACGGGCAGTTCTCGGTGTCCTACCCCGCACCCGGTGCGGCCTACATCGTCGACATCCAGCCGAATGGGGTCACCGCGGAGTGGACCGCCGGTGACGGCGGAACCCTGCGGCTGTTCAGCCAGCCCGCCGCCGGCCGCGATGCCGAGCAGATTGCCAAGGCGCTGATGCAGGAGGGGTTCCCCGATGCCCGGGTCGCCTACGAACTGCCCAACGCGACTGTTGGCTACCACTCCGGCTACGGAGAGGTCGCCGACTTCCAGCCGTTGGGTGCGGCGGCAGTCGCCGACCGGCTGCGGGTCATCGTCATCGTGGCGGTCAAGAACGATCTCGCGCTGATCGCGGCCGCGCAGGGTCCGTTCCGCGAGTTCACGCCTGCCTTCGGTCCCGGGCCGCCGTCGCCCGCGAATCTCCAGATCGCCCAGGACATGGGCAAGTACGTCAACAGCTTCAGCTGGCGGGGCGACCCGCCCCGCTGAAAGTCACTGCGGCACCTCGGGTTCTGTCGGATCCGGGGTTTCCGGGTCGGCCGGCGGCACTGCCGGCTGCCGGTCCAGCCAGTCCTTGAGCCGGAACAGCTGACTGGCCACCAACCCGATGGCCAGCAGCAGCACGCCGCCGACGATGAAGAAGGTCGTCATGGATCGCCCTTTCCGGATTCAAGCCTACG
>JBFYOR010000017.1:0-8757 GCA_041303695.1 Mycobacterium sp.
GGCGTCTGGGAGATGACGCCGGGGGTGATGCGCGATGTCGAGGCCGACGAGATCTTCGTGGTGATCTCCGGGGCGGCGACCGTCGAATTCGCCGACGGCACAGCACCCTTGACGCTGGAGCCGGGCGATGTGGTGCGGCTGGCCGCAGGAGCGGAGACGGTGTGGACGGTGACCGAGACGCTGCGCAAGGTGTATCTGGTCTAGAGGTTCTCCCGCAGGAAGGCGATGTCGTTGCGACGGCCCTCGTCGGCGGTCTCGCAGATCACCGGGGCGCCAGCCGCCTTGACGACCGCGACCAGCAATTGCGGGTCGATCTGCCCGGTGCCGAAGTTGGCGTGCCGGTCGGCACCGGATCCGGCGGCGTCGCGGGAGTCGTTGCAGTGCACCAGGTCGATGCGGCCGGTGATGGCCTTGATCCGCTCGACGGCGTCGATGAGCCCCTCGCCGGCCGCCCAGGCGTGGCAGGTGTCCAGGCAGAACCCAATCCCGGTATCCCCGATGCGGTCCCACAGCCGGCCGATGGTGTCGAAGTGCCGGGCCATGGCGTGGGTTCCGCCGGCAGTGTTCTCCAGATAGACCGGCACCTCGGTGTTCAGCGCCGCCAGCGCCTTGGCCCAGCGTTCGAACCCGGCCTCGACGTCGGAGTCGTCGGCATGCCCGCCGTGCACGATCACCGCCGTCGCATTGACGTCGGCGGCGGCGTCGCAGGTGTCCTGCAGGATCTTGCGCGACGGGATGCGGATCCGGTTGTTGGCCGAGGCCACGTTGATCAGGTACGGGGCGTGGACATAGATCGGGATGGGTGACTGCCGCAGCAGATCGGCGTCGGGACGGGGAGGGGGCTTCTTCCAGCTCTGCGGGTCGCCGAGGAAGAACTGCACCACGTCCGCCTCGTCGTCGAGCGCTCCGGCCAGCGGGTTATCACTGCGAACGTGGGAACCGATCTGCACGTCAGCCAGTCTATCCGCGCCGCCGGGTCCATCCCCCTCCCCCGCGAGCAGACGCAAACGTCCCCGACACGCCGGGATTCTCGAGTCGTTTACGTCTGGTCAGCCGGCGAGGCGACCGGCGTCGAGCCGGTTGGACAGCGTCAAGACCAGGTTCGCCGGATGCCGTCGCACGTCATCAACGACGAACCGGACAAGACTCCAACCGCACTCGCCTAACCGTGCGCTCTTGATCCGATCCCGTTTCCACCGCTCAGGACTCGAATGCCACTGCATGCTGTCGTACTCGGCGGCCACCATCGCGTCCGGCCACGCGAAATCGACGCGCCAGAGTTGACCGCAATGGTCGATGATCTCGTGCTGCAAAACCGGGGTCGGGAGCCCCCCGTCGATGAAGACCAGCCGGGCCTCGCTTTCCATTGGGGACTCTGATCGGGCGTCGGCATGGGCGAGCAACTCGCGGACAGTAACGATGCCCCGGCGTCCTTTCTGCTCTCCAATGGCCCGCTGCAACTCCATCGGAGAGCATTTCCCTGACCGCAGCGCCGCGTCGAGGGTCGCCAAGACCCGCCGCCGATTCAGCGTCCGCGCGATCTCTACCGCCGTCCAACCCGGGGACGTCACCAGCCGGCCCTGTGTCCGACGCAATGGCGCTCCGTTGCGCTGATGCACCATCAACTCCGGGGTCGGGCGGATCCGGATACCGGGATCCAGCACATGGATACGGCCATCGTTCTCGATATCGAACCCGTGGAGATACGCCGCGGTCCCCATGCATGCCACGATGGGCTTTCCGGTCGCCAGTTCGAGGGCCGCCAGCCTCCCGAGGGTGTCCGGGATCTCAGGCGCGTAGACGCCCTGCCAGACCCGGACTATCGCTCCGGCCTGCAGATGGGATGCCAACGCCTTCCGGGAGATCACCGACAACAGTTGATCCCTCGTCACCAACCCCTCATTGGCTCGGAACAGTTCATCGAGATGCACAGGCCGATGCTCGGTGTTGCGGCGCGTCTTGCCAATTCAGCCCTGTGCACAACGTCCACGCCCCCGCCGAGCAGACGGAAACGACCCCGCACGCTCGGCGTGTCGGGGTCGTTTACGTCTGCTCGCGCAGAGAAGGTTACCGCTGGTAGTCGCTGTAGCCGTAGTCGTCCAGGGGCACCGCGGGACCGGTGGCCTGGCCGAAGTCCGGGCTGTAGTACTGATCCTCGTAGGACGGGATCGTGTACGCCGCGGCCCGGGCCTCCTCGGTGGGCTGAACCTGGATGTTGCGGTACCGGTTGATACCGGTACCGGCCGGGATCAGCTTCCCGATGATCACGTTCTCCTTCAGGCCCTGGAGCTTGTCGCTGCGGCAGTTGATCGCCGCATCGGTCAGCACCCGGGTGGTCTCCTGGAAGGACGCCGCGCTCAACCACGAGTCGGTGGCCAGGGAGGCCTTCGTGATCCCCATCAGCACCGGACGGCCGGCCGCGGGTTCCCCACCCTCGGCGACGACCCGGCGGTTGGCGGCCTCGAACTCCGCACGCTCGGTCAGCGAGCCGGGCAGGAACTCCGTCGCACCCGAGTCGATGATCGTGACGCGACGCAGCATCTGTCGGATGATGACCTCGATGTGCTTGTCGTGGATCGACACGCCCTGGGCCCGGTAGACCTCCTGGACCTCCTTGACGAGGTGGATCTGCACCTTGCGCGGGCCCTCGACGCGGAGCACCTCGTGCGGGTCGGCCGATCCCTCCATGAGCTGCTGGCCGACCACGACGTGATCGCCGTCGGCGAGCAGCCGCTCGCTACCGTCCTCGTGCTTGAACACACGCAGCCGCTGACGCTTGGAGAGCTTCTCGTACACGACCTCCTCGCCCCCGTCATCGGGAACGATGGTGATCTTGTAGAACTTGTCGCTCTCCTCCAGCCGCACCCGGCCGGAGACCTCGGCGATCGGGGCCTTACCACGCGGGATGCGGGCCTCGAACAGCTCCTGCACGCGGGGCAGACCGCCGGTGATGTCCTCACCGACGCCGCCCTGGTGGAAGGTGCGCATGGTCAGCTGGGTGCCGGGCTCGCCGATGGACTGCGCGGCGACGATGCCGACCGCCTCACCGATGTCGACCAGCTTGCCGGTGGCCATCGAACGGCCGTAGCACATCGCGCACACACCCGAGGCCGAGGCGCAGGTGAGCACGGAGCGCACCTTCACCTGGGTAATGCCGGCGTCCAGTGCGGCGTCGATCGCCGGGTCGCCCAGGTCGTGACCGCGCTCGACGACGACGTTGCCGGCCGCGTCGACCGCATCGGCGGCCAGGGTGCGGGCATACGCCGAGGTCTCGACGTACGGGTCCCGAATGAGGGTGCCGTCGGGCTGGCGATCGGCCAGGTCGACGACGATGCCCCGCTCGGTGCCGCAGTCGTGCTCGCGGACGATGACGTCCTGGGAGACGTCGACCAGACGACGGGTCAGGTACCCCGAGTCAGCGGTGCGAAGAGCGGTGTCCGCCAGACCCTTACGGGCGCCGTGGGTGTTGATGAAGTACTCCAGCACCGTCAGGCCCTCGCGGAACGAGGACTTGATCGGACGCGGGATGAACTCACCCTTCGGGTTGGTCACCAGACCCTTCATGCCAGCCAGGGTGCGGGTCTGGGTGAAGTTACCCGTCGCACCCGACTCCACGATCATCTTGATCGGGTTGTCCTCGGGGTAGTGCGCGCGCAGTGCCTCGCCGACCTCCTCGGTGGCCTTCTTCCACAGTTCCACCAGTGCGTCGTTGCGCTCCTGATGGTTCAGGGCGCCGCGCTGGTACTTCTTCTCGATCGCTTCGGCGTCCTTCTCGTGACGGTCGAGGATCTCCTGCTTCTCCGGGAGCACCAGCACGTCGGCCATCGAGACCGTCACACCGGAACGGGTGGCCCAGAAGAACCCGGTGTCCTTGAGCTTGTCGACGGTCTGCGCGACCACGATCATCGGGTAGCGCTCGGCCAGATCGTTGATGATCTTGGCCTGTTCCTTCTTGTGCATCTGCTTGTTGATGTACGGATACCCAAGCGGCAGAAGCTCGTTGAACAGGACCCGGCCCAGCGTGGTCTCGCAGATCCAGGCATTGCCCGGACGCCAGCCGTTCTCGCCGAACAGTTCGGTCTCGACCTCGTGGGAGGGGCGCTGCTGGGTCAGCCGCACCTTGATCTGCGAGCGCACACTCAGCGCACCGCGGTCCATCGCCATGATGGCCTCGGCCGGGCTGCTGTACACGCCGAATTCCGGACGGTCCTTGCCGGCCGCGACGTACTCGCCGATATCACCCGGGATGTGGGTGGTCAGGAAGTACAGGCCGGTGACCATGTCCAGACGCGGCATGGCCAGCGGCTTGCCCGACGCCGGGGAGAGGATGTTGTTGGAAGACAGCATCAGGATGCGGGCCTCGGCCTGGGCCTCGGCGCTCAGCGGCAGGTGCACGGCCATCTGGTCGCCGTCGAAGTCGGCGTTGAAGGCCTCACACACCAGCGGGTGCAGCTGAATGGCCTTGCCCTCCACCAGCATCGGCTCGAAGGCCTGGATACCCAGGCGGTGCAGGGTGGGTGCGCGGTTCAGCAAAACCGGGTGCTCGGAGATGACCTCTTCGAGGACGTCCCACACCTGCGGACGCTGACGCTCCACCATCCGCTTGGCGCTCTTGATGTTCTGCGCGTGGTTGAGATCCACCAGGCGCTTCATCACGAACGGCTTGAACAGCTCGAGTGCCATCAGCTTGGGCAGACCGCACTGGTGCAGCTTGAGCTGCGGGCCGACCACGATGACCGAACGGCCCGAGTAGTCGACGCGCTTGCCGAGCAGGTTCTGACGGAACCGACCCTGCTTGCCCTTGAGCAGATCCGACAGCGACTTCAGCGGACGGTTGCCCGGTCCGGTGACGGGCCGGCCGCGACGCCCGTTGTCGAACAGTGCGTCGACGGACTCCTGCAGCATGCGCTTCTCGTTGTTGACGATGATCTCGGGCGCACCGAGGTCGATCAGTCGCTTCAACCGGTTGTTGCGGTTGATGACACGGCGGTACAGGTCGTTGAGATCGGAGGTGGCGAACCGGCCACCGTCGAGCTGAACCATCGGCCGCAGCTCCGGCGGGATCACCGGCACCGCGTCCAGGACCATGCCCATCGGCGAGTTGCGGTTGGTCTGGAACGCCGCAACGACCTTCAGCCGCTTGAGCGCCCGCAACTTCTTCTGGCCCTTGCCACTGCGGATGGTCTCGCGCAGGATCTCGGCCTCGGCGTCGATGTCGAAGGTCTCGATCAGCTTCTTGATCGCCTCGGCACCCATCGACCCGACGAAGTACTCGCCGTAGCGGTCCACCAGCTCGCGGTAGAGGCCCTCGTCGATGATCAGCTGCTTGGTAGCCAGCTTGGTGAAGGTGGTCCAGATCTCGTCGAGCCGGTCCAGCTCACGCTGGGCGCGGTCACGCAGCTGACGCATCTCGCGCTCGCCGCCGTCCTTGACCTTGCGGCGCACATCGGACTTGGCACCCTCGGCCTCGAGCTCGGCCAGGTCGGCCTCGAGCTTCTGGGCGCGGGCCTCCAGGTCGTTGTCACGCTGATCGGCGACGGCCTTCTTCTCGACGACCATCTCGGCCTCGAGGGTGGACAGCTCGTTGTGCCGCATCTCGGTGTCCACGGCGGTGATCACATAGGCCGCGAAGTAGATGATCTTCTCGAGATCCTTCGGGGCCAGGTCCAGCAGGTAGCCCAACCGGCTGGGCACACCCTTGAAGTACCAGATGTGCGTGACCGGCGCGGCCAGCTCGATATGGCCCATCCGCTCGCGACGCACCTTGGCGCGGGTCACCTCGACGCCGCAGCGCTCGCAGATGATGCCCTTGAAGCGCACCCGCTTGTACTTGCCGCAGTAGCACTCCCAGTCCCGGGTGGGGCCGAAGATCTTCTCGCAGAAGAGTCCGTCCTTCTCCGGCTTGAGGGTGCGGTAGTTGATGGTCTCCGGCTTCTTGACCTCGCCGTAGGACCATGTGCGGATGTCCTCGGCGGTAGCCAGGCCGATCCGGAGTTCATCGAAGAAGTTGACGTCTAACACGTAACTCCCTTTCCCCTTGCGGGATAGAAACTATTAACGGAGAGGGCTATGCCAGGTCCTCGACGGACGCGGACTCGTTGCGGGACAAGTTGATTCCGAGGTTGGCAGCAGCACGCTCCAGGTCCTCGTCGTCACCATCGCGCATTTCGATGGCCGCGCCGTCGCTGGAGAGCACCTCGACGTTGAGGCACAGCGACTGCAGTTCCTTGAGCAGAACCTTGAACGACTCCGGAATGCCCGGCTCGGGGATGTTCTCGCCCTTGACGATCGCCTCGTAGACCTTGACCCGGCCGACGGTGTCGTCGGACTTGATGGTCAAGAGCTCCTGCAGCGTGTACGCCGCGCCGTAGGCCTGCATGGCCCAGCACTCCATCTCACCGAACCGCTGACCGCCGAACTGCGCCTTACCGCCCAGCGGCTGCTGGGTGATCATCGAGTACGGGCCGGTCGAGCGGGCGTGGATCTTGTCGTCCACCAGGTGGTGCAGCTTGAGGATGTACATGTAGCCAACCGTCACCGGGTACGGGAACGGTTCCCCACTGCGGCCGTCGTACAGCATCGCCTTGCCGTCGGCATTGACCAGGACGTTGCCGTCGCGGTCGGCCAGCGTCGAGCTCAGCAGACCCGTCAACTCATCCTCGCGGGCACCGTCGAACACCGGGGTGGACACGATGCTGTCGGCCGGGGCCTCGAGCATGTCCGCCGTCAGGTTCTTGGCCCATTCCTGGGTGCCGTCGACCTTCCAGCCGGTCTTGGCGATCCAGCCCAGGTGGGTTTCGAGGATCTGGCCGATGTTCATCCGTCGCGGCACACCGTGGGTGTTCAGGATGATGTCGACCGGGGTGCCGTCGGGCAGGAACGGCATGTCCTCCTGAGCGAGGATCTTGCCGATGACGCCCTTGTTGCCGTGCCGTCCGGCCAGCTTGTCGCCGTCGGAGATCTTGCGCTTCTGCGCGACGTAGACCCGGACCAATTCGTTGACGCCGGCGGGCAGTTCGTCATCGTCCTCGCGGGAGAACACCCGGATGCCGATGACCTTGCCGGACTCGCCGTGCGGCACCTTCAGCGAGGTGTCACGCACCTCGCGGGCCTTCTCGCCGAAGATGGCACGCAGCAGCCGCTCCTCCGGGGTCAGCTCGGTCTCGCCCTTCGGCGTGACCTTCCCGACCAGGACGTCGCCATCGCGGACCTCGGCACCGATGCGCACGATGCCGCGCTCGTCGAGATCGGCGAGCACCTCGTCGGAGACGTTCGGGATGTCCCGGGTGATCTCCTCGGCGCCCAACTTGGTGTCGCGGGCGTCGATCTCGTGCTCCTCGATGTGAATCGAGGTGAGCACGTCCTCCTCAACCAGACGGCTGGACAGGATGATCGCGTCCTCGTAGTTGTGACCCTCCCACGGCATGATCGCCACGAGCAGGTTCTTGCCCAGGGCCATCTCACCGTTCTCGGTGCACGGCCCGTCGGCGATGACCTGACCGGCCTCCACCCGCTGACCCGCATCGACGATCGGCTTCTGGTTGGCGCAGGTCCCGTGGTTGGACCGGTTGAACTTGCGCATCCGGTAGCTGTGCCGGGTGCCGTCGTCGGCCATCACGGTGATGTAGTCGGCCGAAACCTCTTCGACCACACCGGCTTTGTCGGCGACGACGACGTCACCGGCGTCGATCGCGGCACGCAACTCCATTCCGGTGCCGACCAGTGGCGCCTCGCTGCGAACCAGCGGAACCGCCTGACGCTGCATGTTGGCGCCCATCAGGGCACGGTTGGCATCGTCGTGCTCGAGGAACGGGATCATGGCCGTGGCCACCGACACCATCTGGCGCGGCGAGACGTCCATGAAGTCGACCTCGGGGGCGGTGACGTACTCGACCTCGCCGCCCTTGCGGCGCACCAGAACCCGCGGCTCGGTAAACCGGCCGGAGTCGTCGGTCGGCGAGTTGGCCTGCGCCACGACGTGGCGGTCCTCCTCGTCGGCGGTCAGGTAGTGCACCTCGTCGGTGACGACACCGTCGACGACCTTGCGGTACGGCGTCTCGATGAAGCCGAACGGGTTGACCCGCGCGTACACCGACAGCGAACCGATCAGGCCGATGTTCGGGCCTTCCGGGGTCTCGATCGGGCACATCCGGCCGTAGTGGCTGGAGTGCACGTCGCGGACCTCCAGGCCGGCGCGCTCACGGGACAGACCACCCGGGCCCAGCGCCGACAGGCGGCGCTTGTGGGTCAGCCCCGACAGCGGGTTGTTCTGGTCCATGAACTGGGACAGCTGGCTGGTTCCGAAGAACTCCTTGATCGCCGCCACGACGGGACGGATGTTGATCAGGGTCTGCGGGGTGATCGCCTCGACGTCCTGAGTGGTCATCCGCTCGCGGACGACGCGCTCCATCCGGGACAGGCCGACCCGGATCTGGTTCTGGATCAGCTCGCCCACGGTGCGCAACCGGCGGTTGCCGAAGTGGTCGATATCGTCGACCTCGACGGGAACCTCGACGCCGCCCGGGGCGGTCATGGTGGCCTGCGAGCCGGTCTCGGCGGCATGGTGCAGCCGAACCAGGTACTCGATGGTGGCCACGATGTCCTCGGGCGTCAGCGTCGAGTTGGTGATCGGCTGACCGGGGTTCAGGCCCAGCTTCTTGTTGACCTTGTAGCGGCCCACCCGGGCCAGGTCGTAACGCTTCTCCTTGAAGAACAGGTTCTCCAGCAGGGTCTGCGCGGATTCCTTGGTGGGCGGCT
>JBFYOR010000018.1:0-3695 GCA_041303695.1 Mycobacterium sp.
ACCGCCAACGACACCAGCATCCTGCTGGGGCGGCTGGATCTGAAGTTGTTCGCCGGCGCCGAACCGGACAACGGCAAGGCCGCCACCAGGCTGGCATCGGATATGGGTGAGTTCTTCATGCCGTTCGCCGGCACCCGTATCAACCAGCAGAGCAGCCCATTGCAGGCCGGCGCTCTGCCCGGTTCGGCATCGTCCTATGACGTGAAGTTCACGGATACCAGCAAGCCCAACGGCCAGATCTGGGCCGGGGTGGTCGGAACGGCGGGCGCGCAGCGCAGCCAACCCGGTGACCGGTGGTTCGTGGTCTGGCTGGGAACCTCGAAGGATCCCATCGACACCGCCGCGGCCGCGGCGCTGACCGAGTCGATCAAGCCGTACACCCCGCCGCCGCCACCCGCGGCCCCGGCGCCGGATCCCAACGCTCCAGCCGTCCCGCCGCCGCCCGGTGACCGGGTCGGCGTTCCGATCCCGGTAACTACGCCGGTCCCGGAGATGATGCCGGCGGGCTGATCCCGCCCTCGCCATGCGATCGTGGCCGCTTGAACTCCGAACCGTTACCGGCGCGGGGTATACCTGAGGGACACGGCCGGTGGCCATGCTGGCCGGAACCACAGAGGAGGTCCGGATGGACATCGTCGCGGCAACTGAGTTCCTGGCCCGATCCAGCACGATGACCAGCGTGGGCTGGATCGGCTACATCATCATCGGCGCACTCGCGGGATGGATCGGCAGCAAGATCGTCAAGGGTGGCGGCTCCGGGCTGCTGATGAACATCATCATCGGTATCGTCGGTGCGCTCATTGGCGGTTTCCTGCTGAGCTTCTTTCTCGACACCGCCGCGGGCGGCTGGTGGTTCACCCTGTTCACCGCGATCCTGGGCTCGGTGATCCTGCTGTGGATCATGGGCAAGGTTCGGCGCTAGCACCCAGCCGCTGACCGCCACGATGCGCGCCTGGCGGGTGCGCCGTCCGGGTCCGGCCAGTTCGGGGCCGATGGAGTTCGACAGTCGCGCAGCTGTGCCCGAACCCGGCCCCGGCGAGTTACTGGTGGCGGTCCAGGCCTGCGGAGTCTGCCGCACCGATCTGCACGTCGCCGAGGGCGACCTTGCGGTACACCGGCCCGGGGTGATCCCGGGCCACGAGGTGGTCGGCGAGGTGGTGGCAGCGGGTCCGGCCGCGGTGGGATTCACCCCGGGTGACCGGGTCGGGATCGCCTGGTTGCGGCACACCTGCGGACTATGCAGCTACTGCCGGCGCGGCGACGAGAACCTGTGCCCGGACTCCCGGTACACCGGCTGGGATGCCGACGGTGGGTACGCCGACTTCGCAGTCGTCCCGGCGGATTTCGCGCACCGGCTGCCCGACGGCTACGCCGCGGCCGAGTTGGCTCCGTTGCTGTGCGCCGGCATCATCGGCTACCGGTCCCTGATGCGTGCGGATCTACCGCCCGGCGGACGGCTCGGGCTGTACGGGTTCGGCGGCAGCGCCCACATCACGGCCCAGGTCGCTCTCGCCCGGGGCGCTGAGGTGCATGTGATGACCCGGGGTGCGCAGGCCCGCGAGTTGGCCCTGGCGCTGGGTGCGGCGTCGGCGCAGGGCGCGGCAGATTCGCCGCCGGTGAAACTCGATGCGGCCATCCTGTTCGCCCCGGCCGGGGAATTGGTGCTGCCCGCGTGCGAGGCGCTGGATCGCGGCGGCACCCTGGCCATCGCCGGTATCCACCTCAGCGACATCCCAGTGCTGAACTATCAGCGCCACCTTTTCCAGGAGCGGCAGATTCGTTCGGTGACGTCCAACACCCGGGCCGACGCCCGGGAGTTCCTGGACTTCGCCGGCAGGCACCGAATCGAGGTGACGACGCAGCACTATTCGTTGGACGAGGCCGACCGGGCGCTGACGGATCTGGCTCAGGGCAGGATCGCCGGGGCGGCAGTGCTGGTGCCCTAGACTCCCGCTGAGTACTGCCCAAACCGCGGCGCCCACGCCGCTTCACCGGCTTGAAAGCCGCTGTCAGGGACACAGCTCTCACATAGTCGGCAGCTAAACCTGACCTAGGCGGGCGCCCTAACGTCGGGGGAGTCCGACATCGAAGTCGGGTTTCCATCCAGATCGAGGAGATCGTGAAATGACCATGCGAACAAGGACCGCGAGAACCCTGTCCGCCGTCGTCCTGACCACCGCCGGAGCCGCCCTGATTGGGGGGGCTCTGACCTTTGCGCCCTCCGGTCAGGCCGCGCCCGGTGACGAAACCTCCCCGGCGTGCCTGGCCGAAGGAACCTGCGCGCTGCTGACCACTCCTGAGACCTCGTCCCGGTATCTGCCCCTGACTCCCATGTCGGCTCCGTCGTTCGCTCCGCTCACGCCGACGACGACCGGAACCGCTTCCTAGGGCACAGGCCACGCCTGGCACCATCGGCGGCTTCGTGCACTAGTCGTTGGCGCGGATCGGCAGATCGAGCTTGATGTCGGAGATGTCAACGACGCCGAACGAGGGACGGTAGATCGCCTGCAGCCCCGCAACGGCGCTGCGCCTAAGGTCTAACGTCTCAGCTGGAGAGCTGCCAGACCAGCGCCGCGGCCAGAGCGCCCATCCCGTTGAGCGACCAATGCAGAGCGATCGGGGCGATGAGGCTTCCGCTGCGCCGACGCAGCCAGGTGAAGACGAAACCGGCCGCGGCGGTGGCCAGGACCGCCCCGACGATGCCCGCCAGCATGCCGAATACCCCGCCACCGAGAATCCTGGTGAACCCGACGTTGCTGCTGGTGAGTCCCAGCGAGCTGGCGATATGCCACAGCCCGAACAGCAGCGACCCGGCGGCGGTGACCCCGCGCCATCCCCACGCGCGGTCCATCGCGCCGTGCAGCACCCCGCGAAACGCCAGTTCCTCGGGAATCACGGTCTGCAGCGGGATGATGATCATCGAGGCCAGCACCGCCCCGGAGAAGGTGGCGTAACGGTCGTTGAGGAACATCGGGCGCGTCCACGGCAGCAGCGCGCCGACCGCGACCACCGTCAGGACCAGCGCCACCGCGGCCAGCGCATAGCGGGCACCGGACCGCCAGTGCTCCCGGCCAAGTCCCAACTCGGCCCAGCCCAGCCCGCGGGCGCGTACCAGTGCCAGCAGACCCAATGCGGCGACCGGGACCATCACCACACCCACCCAGGCCACCGTGAAGTGTGCGATCACATTGGTGATCGCCAGCACCATAATGACCACACCGATATCGACGTAGACCCGCAGATGATGTAGCGCGGCCAACTGGGCCAGCGCGGGGTGGGGGTGCGCGACCGCCGCGCTCTGAACAGACATTTGAATTAATTATACGCGTGTCAAGACCATCCGATTAGCACAGGTGTTCGGTGCGGGGTTTGGCGACGGGCCGTCGGCACGGGGTCACGCCGCCGCCGTTAAGCTCGCGCCGGAGGAACAGGAGGCGCCGGGATTGAACGGATATGAGCGCAGCGAGCCCCTGCTGGCATCCCTGCGGGTCCTGGACCTCTGCGACGGCGATGCCGATTCCGTCACCCGACTGCTCGCCGATCTCGGTGCGGACGTGCTGAAAATCGAACCGCCCGGCGGCAGCCCGGCGCGGGCTGCGCTGCCGACACTGGGCGGGGTGAGCATCCCGTTCGCGTTGCACAATGCCAACAAGCGCACCGCAATCCTCGATCCGGCCGACCAGACAGACCGGCGC
>JBFYOR010000019.1:0-5711 GCA_041303695.1 Mycobacterium sp.
AGGATCATGCGGGGCCGGTATCCGGAACCTCATCCATCGCATGGGCGCCCCGCATAGCCAGCGCCTCCTCGCGCGTCATCGGCTGGCCCGCGAGATGGCGCAGCGCAAGCTCCACGGCCTCTGTCTTGGTGTGGACCCCGTATCGGGACTTGATCGCCTCGACGTAGCGGTCCTCGATTTCGATGTTGGTGCGCGTCCTGGCCATACACCTACTATGCACCAAACGTGTACGGGAGGTGTACCCCGCTGAGGTCCTGGTCGCATGACGCGATCCAGTTGGGATCGCCTACCCCCGGATCTGGCGGAGCGCCCGCGACGGTGCCGTCAGGGCCAGTCCGGCCGTCACTCCGCACAGGACGCCCGTCGCCGCTATCCAGCCCATGGTTCACCTCCGGGCCGTCGTCTGACGTGGCCGCCTGCCCGATCTCACCCCGAGCGGGCCGAACCTGCCAGAGCCCGCCGGTGTTCGTGACCAAAGCGAGCAGTGGGCGTTAGACGTCCGGTACCCGCCCCCGGGGTGCGGCGGTTGGTTGGGCATGCTGGCGGCATGGACATTCCCTGGCGGGGTTCGGCGAATCCCCCGCTCGACGTCGACCGGCTGCCGCTGTTCCGCGGACTGCGGCCGCTGAAGAAGTGGCGCTATCTGGGCGTCTACGGACCCGAGGTCCAGATGTGCGTCGGTATCGCCCGGATCGGCGGCGCCTATCAGGCGTTCCAGGCCGTCCACAACCGCACCACCGACGCGTTCCGGGAACGCGCGGCGCTGCGCCCGATCGTGCACTTCGACGACCACTCGGCCCGCTTCGACGGCGTGGACGTCACCTACCGGCGGGCCGGCGACCCCATCGAGGTGGTGTCCCGGCACGGCAAGCACCTGATCTGGACCCGCAAAACGCCCGTCCACGTCACCGGCACGATCGACGGCATCGCCATCGACTCAGCGGGACTGGTCGACGAGTCGGCCGGCCATCATGCCCGGGTCACGCGGTGGTCGTGGAGTGCGGGCTGCGGCACATCCGAGACCGGCGCGGCGCTGACCTGGAATCTTGTTGACGGGGTTCATGATTCGCCGCGCAATTCCGAACGCACCCTCTGGGTCGACGGTGTCCCCCAGGAAGTGGGTCCGGTCACGTTCGCCACGGATCTGTCCCGGGTCGGCGAGCTTCAGTTCCACGCCGAGGCGCAGCGGTCGCGTCATGACCGGATGATCCTCATCGACAGCAAATACCGCCAGCCGTTCGGCACGTTCACCGGTTCGATCGCCGGAATCGGGCTGCGCGAGGGGTATGGCGTCATGGAGCGCCATGACGTTCGGTGGTGAGGGGCGACAATGACCGATAAAGCGCGGGCCCGTGTCGCGCGAATCGCGGAGGTTCTGCACCAGCACCTACCCCTGGCCGCGAGGACGTCGTCGAGCACACCGCGGGCGCCCGGTTCCTCCGATGAGCTTTTCCAGTACTCGACGCTGGAGGCACTGCTGGGCGGCGTCTACGACGGCGAGGTCACCATCGGCGAGCTGCTGACCCACGGTGACTTCGGAGTGGGAACCTTCAACGCGCTCGACGGCGAAATGATCGTCCTGGACGGAATCTGTTATCGCCTGCGATCGGATGGGACCGCCGTGATCGCCTCCGACACCGATCGCACACCGTTCGCCGCGGTGACGTTCTTCAGTCCGGACGCCAGCTCGACGGTGGACACCCCGATGACGTACCAGCAACTCGATGCCGTTGTCTCCGAGAAGATTCCGAGCCCCAATCTGACCTATGCGGTGAGGATCACCGGTCATTTCAGCACCGTCAGGACGCGCACCGTCGCCCGACAGCACAAGCCCTATCCGCCATTGACCGAGGCTGCCGCCGGGCAGTCCGAATCAAGTTTCACCGACATCTCCGGCATCCTCGCCGGCTACCTCAGTCCCAGCTACGAGCAGGGGATCACCGCGGCCGGGTATCACCTGCATTTCCTCGACGAGAGCCGCACCCGCGGCGGCCATTGCCTTGAGTTCACGCTCACCGCCGGCGACGTGGCGATCGGAACCATCACCGACCTGCACCTCAGTCTGCCGAAGTCGGGGGCATTCCTGACCACCCCGATGTCCGCGGGAGCAGCGGTCGACGATCAGATCCGCAAAGCAGAAGGCGGCGGCAGGTAGGTGCGCGAGGGAACGGCGTCATAGAGCAGACTGGGCCAGATGACCGAACCCAGTGCGGCCCGCGTCGCGGTGTACCTCGACTTCGACAATATCGTGATCTCCCGCTACGACCAGGTCAACGGCCGCAACTCCTTTCAACGCGATAAGGCCAAGGGCTTGGAATCCGCCCACCTGGCCCGGGCACGGGTCGACGTGGGCGCGATCCTGGACTTCGCGTCCTCGTTCGGCACCGTGGTGCTGAATAGGGCGTACGCGGACTGGTCGGCCGCGGTCAACGCCGAGTACCGCGAGCAGTTGGTGGGCCGGGCCGTGGACCTGGTGCAACTGTTTCCCGCCGCGGCCTACGGCAAGAACGGCGCCGACATCCGACTGGCGGTCGACGCCGTGGAGGACATGTTCCGGCTGCCGGACCTCACCCACGTGGTGATCGTGGCCGGCGATTCCGACTACATCCCGCTGGCACAGCGATGCAAGCGACTGGGCCGCTACGTCGTGGGCATCGGGGTGGCCGGATCGTCGAGCCGGTCGCTGGCCGCGGCCTGCGACGACTTCGTCATCTACGACGCCCTGCCCGGAATTCCGGTGTTCGAGCCGGCCGCTGCGGACGTCGAACAACCCAAGCGGGCTCGGGTGAAATCCGAACCGGCTCAGCCGGATCCACAGGCCGCCGCCACGGCGTTGCTGAAGCGTGCGCTGCAGATCGGCCTGGAGAAGGACGACGCGGAGTGGTTGCACAACTCGGAGGTCAAAGGTCAGATGAAGCGGATGGACCCGTCGTTCTCGGAGAAGTCGCTGGGCTTCAGGTCATTTAGCGACTTCCTACGTTCGCGCGCCGACACCGTCGAGCTCGACGAGAGCTCAACGACCCGGCTGGTGAAGCTGCGCTGAGGGCGCTTTAGAGCCCCGCTGGGACTCTGGTCGGGTGCATTGTCGGGTGCATTGTCGGGTGCATTTAAGGACCGGTAGCTCCCACCGCATCGATGTCTGTGTGCCCAAAGTCGGCTCCCTTGAACAGAAGTGGCTCACCGCTGACCTTCGCCAGCGCGTACGCGAAGCAATCCCCGTAGTTCAAACCGGCACCATGCCGACCCTTGCCGTAACGGCGGTACGCCGACCGCGCCACCTCAGCCTGCTCCGCATCGACCGCGACAAGATCAACGCCGGCCCGATGCAGCCACAGATCCAGTTCGCGTCCACCCGGCTCACCGAAGCGCGCTTCGATGACGATGGCGACCTCCAGGTACGACGCGGTTGACATCAACCGGACTGGAGCGGCCGCCACGGCGGTCTCGAACGCCGGCGCCTCGGGTTCGTCGTTGAGCATTGCCACCAGCGCCGAGGTGTCGATCACCATCAGGTAGGCAGCCCGTGCCGGTCGTAGCCGATGACGGCGTCGCCGTCGCGGGTGTCCAACACCGGCAAGTCAGCGCACCGACGACGGATCGCTGCCAGCTCCTCATCGAGCGGGATCGCCCTCGTTCGGCCGGCCTCGCGGGCAAGCCGCTCCCTGAGTGCGACCACCACCGCCTCAGTCAGGGTTTCGCCGGTGCGAGCTGCCAATTCCCTGGCCAGACGATCCGCTTCCGGGTCTTTGATGCTCAACGCCATAGTGCGGATTCTATATTGTGGGGCGGATTCTAGAAACCCTCGTGCCAGGGAGAAGCGCGCCTCCGGGCCACGGCATGTCCTTCCAGAACTCGATATCGCCGGCGATATCACGTTCAGGACCTCCCATCTGCCAGACGTGGTTGCGGCGGGTGCGCTGTGCCGATTCCCATCGCCCGATTCCCATCGCCCGATTCCCATCGCCCGATTCCTGTCGGCAGCGGCGGATAGTGTCGGGGCGACCGACTGGACGACGGGGGGAATCCACATGCCCAGCATCACCACAGGGCTGTCCCGCGGCACCCGACGAGCCCTGATCGCCGGGATCGTCCTGCTAGGGATCGCCCTGGGCAACCGGTCATGGCTGCTGGCCCTGGTGGCTATCGGTGTCCTTATCGGTGTCGGGCGGATCGTGTACGCCCGACACGTCAACGCCAAGGCGCTGCAGACACCGTGGCCGTGGCCGGCCGATCTGCGCTCGGCGGCCGAGGCGCTCGCCCGCCCGATCGACCCGACACCCAAACGCCTGCTGCCGCCTCATGAGAACGCGTCCCTGGTGGCCCAGGTGGCCACCACCGACGACGCACTGGCACGGCTGATCGCCGACAAGCCGGCGGCCTGGCCGTGGGCGGTGTTCACCTCGGTTCTGCTGCTGCGGCGCCGCGCTGTCCAGGCCCGGCTGCGGACCTTCGCCTCCGGCTACCAGCCGAGGCCGGGAACTCCCCTGAACGGACAGGACTACACCCGCACCGTCGGTGCGGCCATGCGGACGCTCGCCGAGGTTGCCGAACAGCTCGAGCAGTTCATGACCAGTCCGGCCTTCAAGGGCGCCTTCGGTGAGGACGGCGGGGGCGGCGACGAGAGCAGCGCCGACGCCGACGCGATCGTCCACGTCGCCAACCGGATGATGGACTATCACCAGACCCTGCTCGCCGAGGCCGAGACGTGTGTCCAGACCCCCGTCGAGAGCGAGCTCTACGTGTTCGTTCAGGACACCAGTGCTCTGGTCCTGGTCCCGTTGGTCGGCTTCGATGAGTTCATCGAGACGCTGTGCGACCGCATCGGCCAGGCCCAGGAACTCCTGCCGTATGCCGGCGGGAGCACGATTCAACTCGATGATGTCACCGTGAGATTCACGGTTCCCGACGGGCTCACCGAGCGAATCACCGCTCAGATCAACCGATTCGGAGCGTCCGCGTGAGCCGCCAGCCGGCACTCGACCTCAACCGGCCCTGGCCGTGGTCGCCGGCCTCGTTCACCGAAAACTGACTGCGACGTAAATGCGCGTTGTACAGTCCGGCCATTCGGTGTGTTTCACACTGCGACAGCTAACCGTCGGAAGGCAGCATTCCATGAGCGCAGCACACTTCATCGGCCGGGTCGGAGGCATCGCCACCGCGCTCGGCGTCGGCGTGGCGATCCTGCAGGGCACGGCGGTAGCGGGCGCCGAAACCGATCGTGCGGATTCGTCGCCGCGGGTGTCGACGTCGGCGGAATCGTCTCCGTCGAAGTCCACCACCGCACCGAAACGCGCGACTCGCGGCGCCGGCTCCACGTCGGAACTGTCGGCTCCGCTCCGGGGACGCACCGGAACGGCGGTTCGGGATCTCACCGCAGTGGTTCCCGACAAGCCCTCGGTGATCGATGATTCCGTGCCTGCGGTTAATGCGGCGCCGGTGGCGACCCCGCCTGCATCCGCGGTGCCCGCACTGGCCGCAACCACGGTGACCCTGCCCGCACCGTCGGCCGATCTGTCGGTCGCCATCCCGGAGCAGTCCGAGGAGATCTTCTCGCCGACCCCGCCGGATCCCACGGCCACCGTGGAGACCGAGTACGGCGCACTGGGCCAGTGGCTTATCAACAAAGAGGGACAAGTGGCCGACTGGATCGGACTGCGCTACTGCGGTCCGGGTTCGACCATCTCCAACTGCGGCATCGGCAAGCCCGACGA
>JBFYOR010000020.1:0-2937 GCA_041303695.1 Mycobacterium sp.
CACGCGTCGAGGTCGTCGGTGTACACATCTGTGATTATCGCGCTTCCCGACCGGGATGCGGCTAGGTCAGGCGAGAAGGGTGTCGGGCGTCGCCCAGGTGACTCCCTCGAACCTGCCGAAGTCACTGTCATAGCTGACGACCGTCGCGCGGTGCTCGATCGCCAGTGCCGCCAGATGTCCATCACTGACCAGGTTGCCGCCAGTGCCCATGCGAGCCAACAACCCGCCGAGCACATCGACGTGGCGCGCTGTCGGGCCGATCAGCACTGATCCCGGCGCACTGATCCATTCGGTGACCTGCCGAATCGCCGCAGAGGGGTGCAGTGGCGAAGGGAACAGGCCGACCTTTGTCGTCAAACGGACGAAAGCGAGCAACGGCACCCAGTCCAGCCCCACCGTATCGGCGCCCGATAGGGCCGCATCGAGCCATCGCCGACTGGAATCGTGATGCTCACTAGCCGAATTGACCGCGTAGAGAAGCACATTGGCATCGACGATCTTCATGCGCCGCGGCGTTGGCGGCGGATGAGTTCGTCGTCTTCCAGTTCTGCGGCTATCTGCAGGGCACGGTCGAGATTGACAGACGGAACGCCGAGATCAGCCGTCCGGGTGCTGAACGGCGCGGGTTCCGGACGTCCGTGGGCGCCGTCGCGGATCGCGTCGTTGAGAGCGGTCTTGAAGGACACTCCATCGTCACGCATCCGCCGATGAATCACCGCCAGGGTGTCATCGTCCAAGGTCACCGTGGTGCGCATAATTGACAGCATAGCATCAGATTTTTTGATGCCTTGCAGTCACCTTACTGCGCCTGGCTCACAGAGGACATGTGGAAGTCCGGAATCCGCAGGGTCGGCATGACCGCCCGGGTGGCCCAGTCGCTCCACTCCCGGGGCAGCGTGGTCTCGGGCACCCCGGCCTCGGTGACCCGTCGCAGCAGGTCCAACGGACTCTCGTTGAACCGGAAGTTGTTGACCGCCGCGGTGATCTCACCGTCCTCGATCAGGTACACCCCGTCGCGGGTGAGCCCGGTCAGCAACAGCGTGGTGGGATCGACGGTGCGGATGTACCACAGCGTGGTCAGCAACAGTCCGCGTTCGGTGGCCGCGATCATATCGGCCAAATCCGTTGCGCCACCGGTCATCAGCAGGTTATCCGCTGCCACTGTCGGCGTCGTTCCGAACTCGGTGGCCGCCGCCCGGGGGTAGGTCAGCGCGTTGATAGTGCCGTCGCGGATCCAGTCGACCGGACTGATGTGCAGGCCGTTGTCGAACACCGAGATCCGTTCTGAGCCGGTGGCGGTATGCACGAACGGGGAGCACTCCAGGCCGGGCGCGAACGGGTCGGAGTACACGGTCAGCGGAAGGTCGGTGAGCCTCTCCCCCACCCGGGTCCCGCCGCCGGGCGCCGACAGGGCGGTGCGGCCCTCCTGCGCACCGCGGCCGTCCATCGACCAGCCCAGGTAGATCATCATGTCGGCCACGGTCGAGGGTGGCATCAGCGTCTCGTAGCGTCCGGCGGGCAATTCGACGGTGCGCCGCGACCAGTCCAGCCGCATGGACAACTCCGCCAGCATGGCCTCAATCGGAACGTCGGCGAACCAGGGCGTGCTGATCCCGACCCAGGCGCTGGCGTCGCCGCGCTTGGCGTTGATCTCCACCGATCCGGTGGGCTGGGTGAACCGCCGGCGCAACCCGGTCGAGGTGGCCAGGAACGTCGTCTCCACCACATGGTGGGCGAAGCCGTAGAGGCGGTCGCTGCGACCGAACCCGGCCGACAACGCGCGGGCCACTTCGGCGAACGCACCGGCTCCGGTGCCGGGCACCGGGTCACCCCAGTCGGCGGGCGATCCGGTTCCGGTCAGCAGTGGCGCGGCGTCGCGGGACTCGGGTGCACTGTGGGCGGCCCGTCCGGAGGCGGCCACCAGATCGCCGACGGCGTCGGCCGAGACCACACTCGAGCGCACCACGCCGACATGGGCGGTATCGCCTTTGCGGACAATGGAAATCACCGCAGTCGAGCGCGAGGTTGACACCCCGTTGGTGGTCATCGAGTTGCCGGCCCACCGCAGCGATGACTCGGCGCGGTCGGTGACGATCACGATGGTCTCGTCGCAGCCACCCGACTCCGCGGCGGCCTGCAGGACGAGGTCGACGACATCCTGGGCGGGGATCATGAGCGGCCCGATTCTTCGCGGGTGTTCAGCACGTTGACCCCGCGGAACAACGCCGACGGGCACCCGTGGCTCACCGCCGCCACCTGCCCGGGCTGGGCCTTGCCGCAGTTGAATGCCCCGCCGAGCCGCCACGTCGACGGCCCGCCGACGGCCTCCATCGAGTTCCAGAAGTCTGTGGTGATCGCCTGATAGGCGACGTCGCGGACCTGCCCATCGAGGCGGCCGTTGCGGATCCGGAAAAACCGCTGCCCGGTGAACTGGAAGTTGTAGCGCTGCATGTCGATCGACCAACTCTTGTCCCCGACGACGTAGATGCCGTCCTGCACCCGGTTGATCAGATCGACGGTGCTCAGGTTGTCGACCCCGGGTTGCAGCGACACGTTCGGCATCCGCTGGATCGGCACGTGGTGGGCCGAGTCCGCGTAGGAGCACCCGTTGGAGCGGTCCAGGCCGAGCTTGCGGGCGAACACCCGGTCGAGCTGATAGCCGACGAAGATACCGTCGCGCACCAGATCCCACTGCTGGGCGGCGACCCCTTCGGCGTCGTAGCCGATGGTGGCCAGACCATTGCCGACGGTCCGGTCGGCGGTGACGTTCATGACTTCTGATCCGTAGCGCATCCGGTTCAGCTTGTCCGGGGTGGCGAAGGAGGTTCCGGCGTAGGCGGCCTCGTATCCGATGGCCCGGTCGTACTCGGTGGCATGTCCGATCGACTCGTGGATGGTCAGCCACAGGTTGGTCGGGTCGATCACCAGGTCGGTCGG
>JBFYOR010000021.1:0-3171 GCA_041303695.1 Mycobacterium sp.
CTATCTGCCGCCGGAGCCGAGCGCCGACGTGATCTCGGTGGCCGCCTCGGCACCGTAGGCCTCGGTCAGCCGGGTCCGGGCGGTCTGCAGGTCCCAGGTCCAGTTCTGGGTTCCGGTGGTCTCCAGCACCAGCACCGCGACCAGCGAGCCCAGTTGAGCCGAGCGCTCCAGATCCAGGCCGACGCCCCGGCCGGTGAGGAACCCGGCCCGGAACGCGTCCCCGACACCGGTCGGATCCACCTGCGCGGTCTCCGGCACCACCCCGACATGGATGGTGGTGCCGTCGGCACTGATCAGATCAACACCCTTGGCGCCCAGTGTGGTGACCCGCAACCCCACCTGGTCGAGCACATCGGCCTCGGTCCAGCCGGTCTTGGACAGCATCAGATCCCACTCGTAGTCATTGCTGAACAGGTAGGTGGCGCCGTCGACCAGGCGGCGGATCTCCTCCCCGGACAACCGCGCCAACTGCTGCGAGGGATCAGCGGCGAATGCCAGGCCGAGTGCGCGGCACTCCTCGGTGTGCAGGAACATCGCGTCGGGGTCGTTCGCCCCGACGATCACCAGTTCGGGCTCGCCCGCCGCGGCCACCAGGTCGGCCAACTTGATATTGCGGGCGTGCGACATCGCGCCCGGGTAGAAGGAGGCGATCTGGGCCATCTCGAGATCGGTGGTGCACACGAACCGGGCGGTGTGCTGGGTGTCGGAGATTAGAACGTTGTCGCAGTTCACACCCGCGGACTCCAACCACTCCCGGTAGTCGGTGAAATCCATGCCCGCGGCGCCGACCAGTGCCGCGTCGCCACCGAGGATGCCGATGGCATACGCCATGTTGCCCGCCACTCCGCCCCGGTGGACGACGAGGTCGTCGACCAGGAAGCTCAGCGAGACCTTCTGGAGATGCTCGGCCAGCAGTTGTTCGGAGAACCGCCCCGGAAAACGCATCAGGTGGTCGGTGGCAATGGATCCGGTCACCGCGATGGTCACGAGCGTCCGCCCTTCATTCGTTGGGCAGGCCCGACGGTGCGCTAGCCTGCGTACAACAGCCGACTATATGGCCCGACCTCGCCGCAGATGTGCCCGGAGTGGCTCGACCGCCGTGTGCTCGGCTGACCGCCGACACCCAGGAGATCATCGATGGCTGGCCCCTATCCGCCGCAACGACCAGGCGGCGCCGAGGGTCAACCGTTCCCCGGCCCGCCCGCGTACCCCGCAGAGCCCTATCCGTACCCCGGCGCATACCCGGGTCCACTGCCCCCGCCGGTTGGATTTTCTTCGCCGCCCCGGCGCGGTCGACCGCTGCTGTGGGCACTGCTGGGCCTGGGACTGGTCGCCGCCCTCGTCGTCGCGGCACTGGCCGTCGGAGGCGGCCGGACTCGCACCACAGGCGCGGGGTTCACCGACGCCGCCGCCAAGACCACGATCCAGAACTATCTGAACGCGCTATCCGACAGCGACACCGAGACCGTCGCCCAGAACAACTTGTGCGGCATGTTCGACGCCATCACGGACCGTAAGTCCGACCTCGCTCTGGCCCGGTTGGCCAGCGATGCGTTCCGCAAGCAGTTCAGCAGCGCCGAGGTCGTCTCAATCGACAAGATCGTGCTGAGTTCGCCGTATCAGGCGCAGGTGTTGTTCACCATGAACGTGACACCGGGATCGATGTCACGCAAGGGTCGCGAGCAGGAGCAGGGCGTCGCGCAGTTACTACGCCAGGACAATCGGCTATTGGTGTGCTCGTACCTGCTGCGGACTACCGCCCAGTACTGACCGCAGGACCGGGCTTACCGGATCAGTTGAACGAGTCTCCGCAGGCGCACGATCCGGTGGCGTTGGGGTTGTCGATGGTGAACCCCTGCTTCTCGATGGTGTCGACGAAGTCGATGGTGGCGCCCTGGATGTACGGCGCACTCATCCGGTCGACGGTCAGGGTGACCCCGCCGAACTCGGCGGTGAGGTCGCCGTCGAGGACACGGTCGTCGAAGAAAAGGTTGTACTTGAGGCCGGCGCATCCACCGGGTTGCACGGCGATCCGCAGCGCGAGGTCGTCGCGGCCCTCCTGATCGAGCAGGGCCTTGGCCTTGGCGGCGGCCTCCTCGCTCAGGACTGCGCCGTGGGTGCCCAGGTCAGCAGTACCCGGGTCGGTCGCGGTAGCCGACTCGTCGCTCATAGATGTCTCCTCGCGAAATGTCCTGGGCCATGGGATGTGCAGAACGGCCCGTCTGCGTCAACCGTACCCGCTACCCGGACTATTCCCCCGCCAGTCCATTCGCCGTGCGCCGGGCCAGCCCGGTCAGCTGTCCGGCGGCATCCGCCATGGCCCGATCGACCGACCCCGCATACTCGGCCAACGAGTGCGCGGCGCTGATCCCGGCGGCCTGCAGTGCCTGCGGATCAAGGGTGACCTGACCGGCGAGCACCACCACCGCAACGCCGTGCGAGCGGGCCGCGGCCGCCAGCGCACCGACCACTTTGCCGTGCAGCGACTGCTCGTCGAGACGCCCCTCGCCGGTCACCAGCAGGTCCGCGGCGGCCAGTTCTTCGTCAGTTCCGGTATGGCCGGCGATCAGCGCGGCGCCGGATTCCCGGTGGCCGCCCAGTGCCAGCAGTGCCGCCCCCAGCCCACCGGCAGCCCCCGCACCCGGTATCTCGGCGACCGAGCGCCCGCAGGCCTCCTCCAGGTGCGCCGCCCAGGCGGACATGCGGGCTTCCAACAACTCGACCGTGGCGGGGTCGGCGCCCTTCTGCGGACCGAAAACATGCGCCGCCCCGGCCGGCCCGAGCAGCGGGTGCTCGACGTCGGTCGCCGCGATCAGCTCCACCCCGGCCATCCGCCGGCATGCGGGCTCGATCCCGCCGAGGGCATCCACCATGCCCCGGCCGCCGTCGGTGCAGCCGCTGCCACCGAGGCCCACGACGATGGTGCGGGCACCGCCGCCGATCGCGGCGTCGATCAACTGGCCGACACCCCTGCTGTGTGCCGCCACCGCGGTATGTGTCGTCGGTGGACCACCCAGCAGTGCCAGCCCGCAGGCCTGCGCACACTCGATATAGGCGGTTGCGGTGGCCGGGTCGAACACCCACGCGGCATCCACCTCACCGGCCAGCGGCCCGGTCACCGGCGCGTGGCGCAACTGCATGTGCGGGTACCGGGTCGCCAGCACGTCGACG
>JBFYOR010000022.1:0-7212 GCA_041303695.1 Mycobacterium sp.
GTAGTGGTCAGCTTCGTAATGGTGGAACAGATGCTTACCCCACGCTGAAGCACGCTTGAACACCTGACCGTCGACCAGCGCGGCATCGGCGAAGCGGCCCTGCGGACTCGATACCCGCACCGGGGACCCCGCGAACCGGCGCTGGTGCAGCCGCGCCAGCCGGTGCAGGGTGTGACCCTCGGGCACCTGGGTCAGTCCGCGCCGGGCACCGGGGGCGCGATGTGGGTGCGCTCGTAGTCGGCCAGGATGTCGATACGACGCTGGTGGCGCGGCGCTCCCGACCACGGTGTGGTCAGGAAGGTGTCGATGATCGCCAACGCCTCGGACTCGGTGTGCATCCGGCCGCCGATCCCGATCACCTGCGCGTTGTTGTGCTCACGGGCCAGCGCGGCGGTCTCGGTGCTCCAGGCCAGCGCGCACCGGACTCCGGGCACCTTGTTGGCCGCGATCTGCTCACCGTTGCCGGAGCCGCCGAGCACGATGCCGAGACTGCCCGGGTCGGCCACGGTGCGCTCTGCCGCAGCGATACAGAACGCCGGATAGTCGTCGTCGGCGTCGTACTCGTAGGCACCGCAGTCGACCGGCTCGTAGCCGGTGCGCTCGAGGTGGGCGATGATGGCCTTCTTGAACTCGAAGCCGGCGTGGTCGGAGCCGATGTAGACGCGCATGGCGGTCACCTTACTCAAGGGCCCCGCGGGGGTTCAGTCGTAGGACGGCCCCTCGGTACGGGTGCGCTTGAGTTCGAAGAAATGCGGGTAGGACGCCAGCGTCACGGCGGCGTCCCACAGTTCGCCGGCCTGCTCGCCGCGCGGGATCCGCGATAACACCGGGCCGAAGAACGCCACCCCGTTGATATGGATGGTCGGTGTGCCGACCTGGTCGCCGACCGGGTCCATCCCGGCGTGGTGGCTGTCCCGCAGCGCGGCGTCGCGGGAGTCCTCGCCGGCGGCGGCAGCCAGCCCGGCCGGTAACCCGGCCTGTGCCAGCGACTCGGTGATGACCTGGGCGAGGTCGGTGTTGCCCTGGTTATGGATCAGGGTGCCCATCGCGGTGTAGAGCGGACCCAACGCTTCCGGGCCGTGAGCCTGTTCGGCGGCCACCGCCACCCGCACCGGACCCCAGGCCTTCCTCATCAGTTCCCGGTACTGCTCGGGCAGGTCGGTATTGCTCTCGTTGAGCACCGCCAGGCTCATCACGTGGAACCGAACGTCGATATCGCGGACCTTCTCCACCTCCAGGATCCAGCGCGAGGTGATCCAGGCCCACGGGCACAGCGGGTCGAACCAGAAATCTGCGCGGGCCTTCGAACCTGACTCAGTCATGGCCCCAGGATAGGTTGGGACCCGTGCTTCCGAATCTGACCCGCAGTGAGGCCATCGAGCGCGCGGCTCTGGTCACCGTCGACGGCTACCGGATCGAACTGGACCTGACCGTCGGCGCCAAAGAGTTCCGGTCGAGGACCACCGTCGAGTTCGAGGCCCTTCCCGGGGCCGACAGCTATATCGACCTGGCCGCCGACCGGGTGCATCGGGCGGTCCTCAACGGCCACGACATCGACGTGTCGGGGTACGACGAGGCCCGCGGGATCGCGCTGAACGGACTCGCGCAGCGCAATGTGCTCGTCGTCGACGCCGACTGCCGCTACTCGAACACCGGGGAGGGCCTGCACCGCTTCGTCGACCCGGTCGACCAGCACGTCTACCTCTACTCGCAGTTCGAAACCGCCGACGCCAAACGGATGTTCGCCTGCTTCGACCAGCCGGACCTCAAGGCGACCTTCGACGTCACCGTCACCGCACCCGCGCACTGGGAGGTGATCTCCAACGGTGCGCCGGTCGCCGTGCAGCAGCACGGCGATCACAAGGTCCACACCTTCGCGACCACGCCGCGGATGAGCACCTACCTGGTGGCGCTGGTGGCCGGACCCTATGCGCGGTGGGAGGACGTCTACTCCGACGAGTTCGGCGAGATTCCGCTGGGCCTGTTCTGTCGCGCCTCACTGGCGCCGTACATGGATCATGAGCGGCTGTTCACCGAGACCAAACAGGGTTTCGGCTTCTACCACTGCAATTTCGGGGTTCCCTACGCGTTCGGCAAGTACGACCAGTTGTTCGTCCCGGAGTTCAACGCCGGGGCGATGGAGAATGCCGGAGCGGTGACCTTCCTCGAGGACTACGTGTTCCGCAGCAAGGTCACCCGCTACAGCTACGAGCGCCGTGCCGAGACGGTGCTGCACGAGATGGCCCACATGTGGTTCGGCGACCTGGTGACCATGCGGTGGTGGGACGACCTGTGGCTCAACGAGTCGTTCGCGACGTTCGCCTCGGTGCTGTGTCAGGCCGATGCCACCGAGTACAGCGAGGCCTGGACGACATTCGCCAACGTGGAGAAGTCCTGGGCCTACCGTCAGGACCAGTTGCCGTCCACCCACCCGGTGGCCGCCGACATCCCCGACCTGCACGCCGTCGAGGTGAACTTCGACGGCATCACCTACGCCAAGGGTGCCAGTGTCCTCAAACAGCTGGTGGCCTACGTCGGCCTCGAGCACTTTCTGGCCGGACTGCGGGACTACTTCACCGCGCACGCGTTCGGCAACGCCACCTTCGACGACCTGCTCGGCGCGCTGGAGCGGGCATCAGGCCGCGACCTGTCGGACTGGGGCCGGCAGTGGCTCAAGACCACCGGGCTGAACTCGCTGCGCGCTGAGTTCGACGTCGACGACGAGGGCCGGTTCACCCGGTTTGCCGTCCGCCAGGGCGGCGCGGCCCCGGGCGCCGGGGAGACCCGGGTGCACCGGCTGGCGATCGGGATCTATGACGACACCACCGGAGCCGCCGGGCCGGCGACGTCAAGCACCGGAGCCGGCAAGCTTGTCCGGGTACACCGCGAGGAGATCGACGTCGCCGGGGAGATCACCGAAGTTCCTGCGCTGCTGGGCATTCCGCGCGGGAAGCTGGTCCTGGTCAACGACGACGACCTGACCTACTGCTCGATGCGGCTGGATCCGGAGTCCCTGAGTGTTGCCCTGGACCGTATCGCCGATATCGCCGACCCGCTGCCCCGCACGCTGGTCTGGTCGGCGGCCTGGGAGATGACCCGCGACGCCGAGTTCAAGGCCCGCGACTTCGTCGCCCTGGTGATGCGCGGGGTGCACGGCGAGACCGAGGTCGGTGTCGCCCAGCGACTGCTGCTGCAGGCCCAGACCGCGCTGAACTCCTACGCCGAGCCGGGCTGGGCGGCAAGCGAGGGCTGGCCCGCCTTCGCCGACCGGTTGCTGGAGCTGGCCCGCGGCGCCGAGGCCGGCTCGGATCACCAGTTGGCGTTCGTCAACGCGCTGTGCACCTCGAAGCTGTCGGCCAGCCAGCTGGCAGTGCTGGCCGACCTGCTCGACCGCGACCCGGCCGACAGCGGGTTGGCCGGCCTCGAGGTCGACACCGATCTGCGGTGGCGGATCGTGACCGCACTGGCGGCAGGCGGCCGGATCGACGCCGACGGGCCGCAGACCGCGTTCATCGACGCCGAACTCCGGCGCGACCCGACCGCGGCCGGCAAGCGGCATGCCGCGGCAGCAGCCGCCGCCCGGCCGCAGGCCGAGGTCAAGCACCGGGCCTGGCGCGAGGTGATCGAGGACGACACCCTGCCCAACATCACCGCGCGGGCGATCATCACCGGATTCGCCCAGCCCGGTCAGGGCGATGTGCTGGCGCCCTATGCCAAGCACTATTTCGAGGCCATCGCCGAGGTGTGGGAACGACGCTCCAGCGAGGTGGCCCAAACCGTGGTGGTGGGCCTGTATCCGTCCTGGGACGTCAGCTCCGAGGCCCTGCAGGCCGCCGACTGGTTCCTCGGCGGACTGCACGTGCCGCCGCCGTTGCGACGGCTGGTCCTGGAGGGCCGGGCCGGTGTCGAACGCGCATGCAAGGCCCGGGCGTTCGACGCGAGTTGACGGCCGTTACTGCGGCCGGGCGATACCGGCCGACATCACCCTGATCGCGCTGACCAGGCCGTCGATCAGGTCTCCCTGGCGGAAGGACGACGCCGCAGCCGAGACGCCCAGCGGTGCGGCCGACTCGGCTCCGCGGCCGCGCAGTTCGGCGCCGTACACCACCTCGATGGCACGCTGATCGGGCGACACGGCCAGCAGCACCGCGTTATCCGGGGTCGGCACGTCGGTGAGGATCTGCTGGGCTCCGGCCATGGTGTCGCCGCCCAGGTCGCCGACGTACACCGCGAAGCGGGCCTTGGACTGGCGACTGGCCGAGCTCAGGGCGTTGTCCAGGGCGATCAGGTCCATCGTGGCGAACGGGTACTGCGACGGTAGGTGGCCGGGCTCGGAGGCGACCGACAGCCGGCCGCTGGAACTGACCACCCAGCCGCGCGGCAAGGTATCGGGCCGGGTCATGACCTGATCACCAGTGGCCACTTGCGCCACCTCCCACGGTGAATTCCCGGTCGCTCTGGCCGTGCTGGCCGTGATGACCGGCAGGAATCGCCTCATCGGTGGCGGACCACAGCACCGGCCCGTGCGTCCACGGCTGGGACAACCGGTAGATCGGGCGGCTGGTGCCGCTGAGGCGATAGATCAACGCAATGAGGGCGACCGCGAGCAGAACGGGCAGCCCATGGACAAGAGCGGTTGGCACGGGTCAAACCGTAACGCAGCCCTCAGGCGGCGCCCTCGCCGAGGTAGCGCACCCAGGACGGGTCGAGTTCCTTGACCGTGCACAACAGCCGCCAGTGCTGGCCCTTGGGCGGGGTCGGCACCAGGCGCAGCGTCCACCCCAGTTCGGTCAGCAGCTTGTCGGCCTTGCGGTGGTTACACGACGAGCAGGCCGCGACGCAGTTCTCCCAGGAGTGCTCACCGCCCCGACTGCGCGGGACCACATGGTCGACGGTGTCTGCCTTTGAACCGCAATAGGCGCACCGGAACCGGTCCCGGTGCATCAGGGCGGCCCGCGTCATCGGGATGCGCGCCCGGTAGGGCACCCGGACGAAGCTGCGCAGCCGGATCACCGAGGGCACCACCATCACCCGGGTGGCCGAATGGATGACCGGACCACCGGGATCGTCATGCACCACATCGGCCTTGCCGCACATCAGCATCACCACCGCACGGCGGATCGGCAGCGCGGTCAGCGGCTCATAGGTCGAATTGAGCAGGAGCACCCGGCGGCGTCCCCACACCGATCCCTCGGCCGCGGTGTCGACGGACGAATTCGCGACACTGTGCAGCGCAGGCCGGTGACCCGCCAGACCGACGGGGTTCCGTTTGCGCTGCGCCATGCGTCCTCCGCAAACCAGTGCACCACGGATCGGCGCCGACCGCACGCGTATTCACCTCGTGTTCAATGGAGGCGTGTCCGACCCTGCACAGCCGTCTCCGCCGACGTTCTACGACGCCGTCGGCGGCGCCGCGACGTTCCACACCATCGTGTCGAGGTTCTACGAGTTGGTTCGCGACGACGAGGTGCTGCGGCCGATGTACCCCGAGGAGGACCTCCACGGCGCCGAGGACCGGCTGCGGATGTTCCTCGAGCAGTACTGGGGCGGCCCTCGCACCTACTCCGACCAGCGCGGCCACCCGCGGCTGCGGATGCGGCACGCCCCGTTCCGGATCGGCCCCATCCAGCGCGACGCCTGGCTGCGCTGTATGCACACCGCGGTCGCCTCGATCGACACCGCGACCCTGGACGACGCCCATCGCCGCGAACTGCTGGCCTACCTCGAGATGGCCGCCGACGCGATGGTCAACTCGTCGTTCTGATGCCGGCCTAGTTCAACTGCCCCTCGAGTTCCAGCTGCCGCAACTTCTTGCGGTCTGGCTTTCCCACCGAGGTGACCGGAAGCTCGCCCAGGAACGCCACCTCGACGGGCACCTTGTAGCCGGAGAGGTTGGACTTGCAGAACGCCCGCACCTCCTCCACGGTCATCTCCTCCCCGGGCTTGAGCACCAGCGTCAGCTTCAGGCTCTCGCCGCGCTTGGGGTCGGGGATGCCGAAGGAGCAGGCCTGCAGCACCTTCGGATGGGTGTACATCAGTTCGTCGATCTCCCGCGGGTAGACGTTGAACCCGCTGGACAAGATCATGTCCTTCTTGCGGTCGACGATGAAGATGTGCCCGTCGGAGTCCATCACCGCGATATCGCCGGTGAGCAGCCAGCCGTCCCGGAAGGTCTTCTCGGTCTCTTCCGGGTTGTTCCAGTACTCGCGCATGACGGTCGGGCCCTTGCAGAGCAGCTCACCGGGCTCACCCAGCGGCATGTCCTTCTCCCCCGTCTCGAGGTCGACGATGCGAACATCGTTGTCCGGGAAGGGAATACCGACCCCGCCAGGTTTGCGGACGGTGAACAGCGGGTTGGCGGTGACGATATTGGAGGTCTCCGACATCCCGTAACCCTCGAAGATCAGCGCCCCGGAGAGTTCCTCGAAGGTCTTCATCGCCTCCAGTGGCAGCGGCGCAGACCCCGAGACGACCGCCTTGACCGACCCGATCTTGGAGGTGCTGATGTCGGGATGTTGGTTGAGGCCGATGATCATGGCCGGCACGGCCGGGAACAGGTTGGGCTCGTGGGCGTTGATCGCCGCCAGCACGTTGTCGACGCTGGGCTGGGGAACCATGATGATCGTCCCACCGCTGATGTGGTTGGCGTTGACATTCATGTTGAAGCCGTAGATGTGGTAGATCGGGACCGCCGCCAGGCAGCGCAGCGGTTCGTCCTTGTCGATCAGCGGCGCCATCCAGTAGTTCTCCTGGTAGGCGATCGACACCAGGTTGTCGTTGGTCAGCACACAGCCCTTGGACAGTCCGGTGGTACCGCCGGTGTACTGCAGCATCAGGACATCGGAGCCACCGATGTCGGCGTTGGGTTCGGAATCTGCCGCAGCCCCGACCAGATCGTTGAAATCGTGGACGCCCGGACCGGTCTCGACCTCGGAGGTCACCGACGGGACCTGGAAGGTGATCACATTGCGCAGCGGGGTGTCGCTGGCCTTGAGGACGTCGATGGGGCCTTTGGCGAAAGCGGCCAGCACAATGACCGTCTCGGCACCGCTGTCCTTGACGTAGTGGTGCACCTCGGGCCCGGCCGCCAGCGGATTGATCGGCACCACGATGGCGCCGAGTTTGGCGCAGGCCTGGAAGGCGATGACGTACTGCGGCACGTTGGGCGCCATGATGGCGACCCGGTCACCCTTCTTGACACCAAGGGTGACA
>JBFYOR010000023.1:0-5433 GCA_041303695.1 Mycobacterium sp.
GTCTACCGGTGGGCCACCACCGGTAACCTGGCCGCCGCGCTGGCTGCCTCCGATGTCGCCGGCAACGGCGCACAACTGCCGGCCGGAGACTTCGTGCGGTGGTGCCGCCAGGTGCTCGACCTGCTCGATCAGGTGCGCAACGCGTCTGGAGACCCGGGCCTGCGCAAAGCCGCGAAACGCGCCATCGACGACGTCCGGCGCGGCGTCGTGGCTGTTGACAGCGGGTAGGGTGATGCATTCGATACGGTTAGAGACGTTCTGTTCGGGGCGAGAGCTCCTGGCATCCAAGGAGAGATGATGAGCGGACCGCAGGGATCTGACGCCAACCCCTGGCAGGGATCGGGCCACGATCAGCCTGTCACCGGCGCAGACCAGCCTTCCGCCCCGGAGGCCCCCGCCTGGCAGCCGCCGGGCAGTGAGGCTCCGGCCTGGCAGCCACCCGCCTACCCGACTCAGCAGTACCCGCAGTACGGCCAGCCCCCGATGCCGCCCGGTTATCCGGCCGCGCCCGCATATGGGGCCCCGCCGGAGTACAACCCGGCCGCCTACGGACCGCCGCCCCAGTACGGCCAGACAGGTCAGTTCGCCCAGCCGGGCCCGTACGGCCAGCCGGGCCAGTACGGGCAGTACCCGCCGCCGGGCCAGTACCCGCAGCCCGGGCAGTACCCGCAACCGGGGCAACCGGGGCAGTATCCCCAGTACCCCCAGCCCGGTGCCGAGGAAGCGTCGCAGAAGTCGATGCGGGTGGTTGGCACAGTCCTGGGTGCGCTGGCCGCACTGGTGCTCGCGATCGTGCTGGTGATGGGTTTCTGGAAGCCGGGCTTCTTCGTGACCACGAAACTGGACGTCAACAAGGCCCAGCAGGGCGTTCAGCAGATCCTCACCGACGAGGCCAGCGGCTACGGCGCCAAGAACGTCAAGGACGTCCGGTGCAACAACGGCCAGAACCCGACGGTGAAGAAGGGCGACACCTTCAACTGCGAGGTCAGCATTGACGGTACGAAGCGCCAGGTGACGGTGACATTCCAGGACGATAAGGGCACCTACGAGGTAGGTCGGCCCAAGTAGCCGTCCGGAGTGGGCAGGTGGTGAGCCACCCCGTTTGATAGGCTAGCCTAAGCTATCTAAACGAGGGCTGTTTGCCCCCGCCACCCGCACGGGAAGGCCCATCCATGGTTGAGTCCGCATCCGCAGATGCCACGGTCATACCGTTGTGCGACCTTCAGCCGGGTCAGGTCGGATGTGTTGCCGACATCGTGGGGTATCCCGCCCAACCGCAGAGCCGTCGGCTCCGTGACCTGGGCTTTCTGCCGGGCACTCGAGTGTGCCTGTTGCGCCGGGCACCACTGCGGGATCCCGCCGTTTTCGGACTCCGCGGCTATCAGATGGCGTTACGCCGCTGTGAATCCGAGTGTGTGATGGTCCGGGTTGAACCCTCGATCGGTCCCGAGAAACAGGCGGGCTGATGCCGGCCGCAGCGTCCGCCGCGATGCAGCGGGTGGCTCTGGTGGGCAGCCCGAACGCGGGCAAGACGACCTTATTCAACGCTCTGACCGGTCTGCGTGCCAAGACCGCGAACTATCCGGGCGTGACGGTGACGCGGCGGGTCGGAACGGTCCGGCTGGGCGATCGCACGGTGGCGCTGGAGGACCTGCCCGGCACTTACAGCCTGGAACCGGTCAGCCCCGACGAACAGGTGGTCAGCGACCTTCTGGAAGGTAAGAATCCGGACGCTCCGCCCCCGGACGCGCTACTGCTGGTGGTGGACGCCACCACCCTGCAACGTTCGCTGGTGCTCGTCGGTCAGGCGCTCCGGCTGGGGCTGCCCTCGGCTCTCGTGCTGACGATGATCGACGAGGTGGAAGCCGGCGGCGGGAGCATCAACATTCCGGCATTGTCCAACGCCCTGGGGATCGAAGTGATCGGTGCCGTCGGCACCTCGGGTCGGGGAGTGGAGTCCGTACGCGGTCTGCTGGAGAATCCGGCCGGCTGGCCTCGGCCTGTCCTGGAGCCCCCGAGTGACCCTGAGGGCCTGGCCGGGTGGATCGACTCGGTAACGGACCAAGCACTGCACGTCGCCGGCGAACGTAATCCGTGGACTGAGCGGGTGGACCGGATTCTTTTGCATCCGGTCATCGGAACGCTGATGTTCGCACTGGTCATGGTTGCCTTCTTCCAGGTGATCTTCGCCTGGGCGGCACCGTTGACCGACGCCATCAACACCTTCTTCGGGTGGCTGGGCGCGCTGGCGAAGACGCGGATCCCCAACGAGTTGCTGGCCGGGTTCGTCTCTGACGGCTTGATCGGCGGCGTCGGCTCCGTTCTCGGCTTCGTGCCCCAGATCATCCTGTTGTTCGTGATGATCTCGTTCCTGGAAAACGTGGGCTACATGTCCCGGGTCGCGCTGGTGATGGACCGCGTCATGGGCGCGGTGGGTCTGGAGGGACGCAGTTTCGTCGCGCTGCTGAGTTCCTACGCGTGTGCGGTCCCGGGCATCATGGCGACCCGCACCATCCCCTCGTCGCGGGACCGGATCGCCACCATCCTGGTCTCGCCGCTGATGACCTGCTCAGCCCGACTGCCGGTGTACACACTGCTGATCGCCGCCTTCGTCCCGAACAGACCGGTTCTCGGCCCGTTGCGCTTGCAGGGTCTGGTGTTGTTGGGCCTGTACCTGCTCGGTGCCGTCTCCGCCATGGTGCTGGCCGCCCTGCTCAAGCGCAGCGTGCTGCGCTCCGACAGCCTGCCGTTCTATCTGGAACTTCCGCCCTATCGGGTGCCGGGCGCCAAGCAGGTCGCCATCCAGGCCTGGGATTCGGCCAAGATGTTCATCCGCAAGGCGGGCACGATCATCCTGGCGACCACGGCGGTGCTGTGGATCCTGCTCAACGTTCCGCGCGTGGAGGCACCGGCGGAACTTCTACCCCCGCAGGCGGCTGCGTTCCAGATGGAGAACAGCATTGCCGGGAAGATCGGCACGGCCATGGTGCCCGCCTTCGCCCCACTCGGCTTCAACTGGGAGATAAACGTGGCCGTGCTGTCGTCGCTGTCGGCGCGTGAGGTCTTCGTCTCCACCCTCGGACAGATCAGCGCCGCCGAGAGCGAGGAGGAGCAGAGCATCTCCGATGCCCTGAAGTCCAAGACCCGCGCCGATGGGACGCCGCTCTACTCGGCGGGCACGGTAGCGGCGATCCTGCTGTTCTTCGCGTTCGCGCTGCAGTGCATGTCGACGGTCGCGGTGATGCGCCGCGAGACGAACTCCTGGACGTGGCCGCTGACGGCCTTCTTCGGGCTGCTGGTCATCGCGTACGTCGCCGCGTTCATCGGCAACCGCGTCGTCACGATGATCGCCGGATAGCGCCGTGTCCCGGCACCTGCGCCTGCACGCGGAGCGGACGGCTGATCCCGACACCATCCGGTTCATCATCGGGGCGCTCGGCTGGACGGCGGACGGCCGGTGGACCGCAGACTCGCCCGCCGGCTGTCCCGGTGCGCTCGTGCCGATGCTCGAACAGGGCCGACTGGCCCGTGTCGAGGTCCGCGGTGAGCAGACCCTGCTCACCCGTCGCCCGGAAGGGGACCAGTGGGCGACCCTCGCACCGGCCTGCCGGACGGCAATCCTCGAGGAGATCGCGGGCGTCGATGAGTTGGCACGGGCGCGCAACATCGTCGCCCGCGGCACCGGCGAAGTCGCGCTGTCCCACGGCGGCGGGCTGCGAATCGTCTCGCTGACCGGCGACGCCGTTCAGGTCGCGATGGACGGCGCCTGCCGGGGATGCCCGGCCGCGGAGCGGACGTTACGCGACGGAGTGCTCAACGATCTTCGCCGCGCGGGTATCGACGTCAGTGTGCTGGGCGTCGTGGACTGAGCCGAAGTGGGCCCGGTATTCAGTTGGACAGACCATCCAGCGCTTTCTGCAGCCGTGCGATCGACGAGCTGATCCCGAGCTCCCGGGCAAGCTGGGAAACCCGGGCCGGATCCGCAGCGACCAGCGGCAGACGGTCCTCGGAACCCGACAGCCGCACCGGGGTGTCGCGGGCCACCCGGACCACCGGCCCCGCGGCGCAGATGTAGTCCGCTGCGGCCAGGATCTTGGCCCGAAACGCCTTGGGCAGAGACGATTTCGGATCGTGAGCGGCCGCCATGATGTTGTCCAGTGATCCGAACTGCGACAGCATGGTCGACGCGGTCTTCTCCCCGACACCGGGAACCCCGGGCAGTCCGTCGGACGGGTCGCCACGCAGCAGTGCCAGTTCGGCGTACGCCGCACCGGCGCGGTCCTCCGGAACCCCGTAGCGTTCGGCGACCTCGGCCGGGCCGAACATCGTCGCCTTCGACAAACCCCGGCCGATGTAGAGCACCCGGACCGGCACCGGCTCATCGGCGACCAGTTGCAGCAGGTCCCGGTCACCGCTGACCACCACGACAGGGCTGCGGGATTCGGCGGTAGCCAGCGTGCCCAGCACGTCGTCGGCCTCGAACCCCTCAGCACCGGCGGTCGCGATGCCGAATGCGTCGAGCACCGCCAGGATCATGTCGACCTGTGGGCTCAGGTCATCGGGCACCTCCTCGACGGGCACCGTCTCAACGTCGGTGTCCGCGTCGGGATCGTCCGCCTCGGCTGCCACCCGGTGCGCCTTATAGGACGGGATGAGGTCGACCCGGAACTGGGGACGCCAGTCGAGGTCGAGGCAGACCACCAGGCGATCCGGACGTTCCCGGGTGATCAACGTGGCCACACTGTCGAGGAATCCGCGCACCGCATTGACCGGACGTCCGTCGGGCGCGGTGATCGACGATGGCACGCCGAAGTAGGACCGGAACCACATACTGGCGCCGTCGAGGAGCAACACGGACATGGCCACACGCTAACGTGACGGCGTGAATGCCGGACGATTCAGCAGCGAGGTGTACGCGCGCCGACTGGCCGCGGCGGCCGACGGGGCACGAGCGGCCGGACTGGCCGGGCTGGTCATCACCCCGGGCTACGACCTGCGTTACCTGACCGGCTCGCGGGCCCAGACTTTCGAGCGGCTGACCGCCCTGGTGGTGTCATCCACCGGTGAGTCCACCGTGGTGCTGCCGCGGATGGAGTTGGCGGCCCTGCGGGAGTCCGCGGTCGCCGATCTGGGCCTGGCGGTGCGCGATTGGGTGGACGGCGAGGATCCCTACCTGTTGGTGGCCCAGGCATTGGGCGGCGCGCCGGCGGCTAGTGCGGTCACCGACTCCAAGCCCGCACTGCACCTGCTGCCACTGGCCGAGGTACTCGGTGTGGTGCCGGTGCTGGCCACCGGCGTGCTGGCCGCACTGCGGATGGTCAAGGACACCCACGAAATCGAGTCGCTGCGCGCCGCCGGAGCCGCCATCGACCGGGTGCACGCCCAGGTGACGAAGTTCCTGGTGCCCGGGCGCACCGAAGCTGAGGTGGCCGG
>JBFYOR010000024.1:0-8785 GCA_041303695.1 Mycobacterium sp.
GAGCACCCGCCACCCGCGGCTGGTCTCGGCGATCACCTCACCGCCGAGTTCGACGGTGATCGACGCCTCGATGGCCTCCAGTCGCGGCGGCCGGGGGTAGTCCCAGACCGATTCCTGCCCGGGGCCGGGTTTCTCCGGTTGCGGATGCATCATCAGTGCTGTGGACGCATCATCAGCTCGGGCGGGCCATCAGTGCGGGCGGCCGATCAGACCACGCCACGCAGGCCGTCGGAGCCGAACACCGGTTCCAGCATCGCCGACATATCCGGACCCCGTCGCAACCCGTGCCCGCCGTCGACGTTGATGACCTGCCCGGTGATCCAGCTGGCGGCGTCGGACAGCAGGAACATCGCCGCATCGGCGACGTCGGTCACCTCGCCGATCCGGGGCAGCGGCGTGCACTGCCGGTAATCCTCAGCGACCTCCGGGGAATCGAGGATCACCTGCACGAGATCGGTACGGATCAGGCCGGGCCGGATGCCGTTCACCCGCACCCAGGACGGCCCCAATTCGTCGGCGGCCAGCATCATCAGATGGTCCAGCGCCGACTTGGTGACCCCGTAGGCGCCGAACCACCGGTGAACATTGCTGGCCGCGATGGAGGAGATGCCGACGAACGAACCACCGCCGGCCCGGACCATCTGGCGCGCGGAGTGTTTGAGCACGTACATGGAGCCGTTGACGTTGAGATCGACGGTGCGCCGCCAGGCCTCGGAGTCGATCTGGGTGACCGGCCCGATCGTCTCCGATCCGCCCGCGCAGTGCACGACGCCGTGCAGCCGGCCTTTCCAGTCGGCGGCCGCCTCGACGGCGGCGGCGACCTGCTCCTCATCGGTGACGTCTGCCGGGTGCGCACGGACCTCACCGGTCGCATCCGCCCCGATCTGCTCGGCGGCCGCCGCCAGTCGTTCAGCGTTGCGCCCGATGATCATCACGGCGGCTCCGGCACGGGCCAGGCCGGCAGCCACCCCCATCCCGATACCGCTTCCGCCGCCGGTCACCAGATAGGTCCGGTCGGTGAACGAGAACTGCATGCGTGTGGTCCTCTCATCGGGCAAGCTGGGTAGTGCCCGGATCGACATTAGTATCGGATGTAACGTCCGCGTTAGTGTCTGCGACTCAAGGATGACCCGACACTGCACCAGCTGACGGGGCAGCCCACCGACAGAAAGCACCGTCATGGCCCCTCGCACGAGTACCGCGCAGCGCCTGCTGCTCGTCGGCGGTTTCGCCGTCGCCGCCAGCGCCGCCCCCATCCTGATCGCGGTGGCCGGCCCCGCCGGGCCGCCGGCACCGGCCCTGGCGCAATGCCCGTCCACCGAGGTCCTCGACCCGGCCAGCGGCGCCTGCAAGCCGGTCAGCGACCAGACCCCGACGACGCTCAACCCGGTCGATCCCGGCATCACGAACCTGCAGCCCGGCGGAATCACCTCGGCCAACGCCGGTGATGTCGGCTCGCTGCCGGAGGTCAACGGGATTCCCTGCAACGGCGACAACACCGGCCTGTGCATCGGTTTGGAGCAGGAGAACGCCGCCAAATCCCATGTTCCGCACATCACCACCGGCGTAACCGGATAGCAGACGAACGGTGGGGTGACACCCGGACCTCGACACTGCCGCACCCTGTTGACCTAGAGTTGGGCCATGCCTGCAAAATCTGAACCCGCGGAGATCGACGAAGTGGAGCCGCTGGCCGACAGCACGGCACGTCAGGCCAGGCGCGTGGTCGCCGCCTATGCCACCGACGCCGACGAGTGCCGGGTGTTCCTGTCGATGCTCGGTATTGGGCCGTCCAAGCTCGAGGCGTAGATGGCCCTCGGAGACACCGGAACCCCGGGGCGTTCCGGTAACTCCGACTTCGTGGTCGTCGCCAACCGGCTGCCGATCGACATGGAGCGCCGGCCGGACGGCACGCTGGGCTGGAAACGCAGCCCCGGTGGTCTGGTCACCGCGTTGGAGCCGTTGTTGCGCCGCAACCGGGGGGCCTGGATCGGCTGGCCCGGGATCGTCGACGGTCCCGAGGATCCGATTACCGAGGAAGGCCTGCAACTACACCCGGTGCGGCTCAGCGCCGACGACGTCGCCGACTACTACGAGGGCTTCTCCAACGCCACCTTGTGGCCGCTTTATCACGATGTGATCGTCAAGCCGAGCTACCACCGCCAGTGGTGGGACCGCTACGTCGACGTCAACCGCCGTTTCGCCGAGGCCGCCTCACGTGCCGCCGCCCCGGGGGCGACGGTGTGGGTCCAGGACTACCAGCTTCAGCTCGTCCCGAAGATGCTGCGAAACCTGCGGCCGGATCTGACCATCGGATTTTTCATGCACATCCCGTTCCCGCCGGTGGAGCTGTTCATGCAGATGCCGTGGCGCGCGGAGATCATCGACGGCCTGCTGGGAGCGGATCTGGTCGGCTTTCATCTGGCCGGCGGGGCACAGAACTTCCTGTACCTGTCGCGACAACTGGCCGGCGCCGACGCCACCCGCGCGGCGGTGGGGGTGCGGTCCAGACTCGGCGAGGTCCGACTGGACGGACGCACCATCAAGGTGGGCGCATTTCCCATCTCCATCGACTCCGCCGACCTCGACCGCACGGCCCGCAACCGCGACATCCGCAAGCGGGCCAAACAGATCCGGGCCGAGTTGGGCAGCCCGCGCAAGATCCTGCTGGGTGTGGACCGCCTGGACTACACCAAGGGCATCGACGTCCGGCTCAGGGCATTCTCCGAGTTGCTGGCCGAGGGCCGGGTCAAGGGCGACGACACCGTCCTGGTGCAGTTGGCGACGCCCAGCCGGGAACGGGTGGACAGCTACCGCATCCTGCGAAACGAGATCGAGCAGCAGGTCGGGCACATCAACGGCGAGTATGCCGAAGTCGGCCACCCGGTGGTGCACTATCTACACCGGCCGATCCCCCGCAACGAGCTGATCGCCTTCTTCGTAGCCAGCGACGTCATGCTCGTCACCCCGTTTCGGGATGGGATGAACCTGGTCGCCAAGGAGTACGTGGCCTGCCGCAGTGATCTGGGCGGTGCCCTGGTGCTCAGCGAGTTCACCGGCGCGGCAGCCGAATTGCGTCAGGCCTACCTGACCAACCCGCACGATCTGGAGGGTGTCAAGGACGCCATCGAGGCCGCCCTCAACCAGGACCCGGAGGACGGCCGGCGGCGGATGCGGGCGCTGCGCCGCCAGGTGCTGACCCATGACGTGGACGGCTGGGCCCGGGCGTTCCTCAGTGCGCTGGCGCACACCAAGGCTCACAGCTGACCGCGTCGATCAGTCACCCATGAGACCGATGACGCCGAACATTCGCTCGGGGTCACGTCCGGCGAAATAGTCCTGCATCGTCGTACCGAGCGCCGCCGGATCCCAGGCCGCGCCGTCGGCATGGAAACGATGCTCGGCGGTGGGCGGGGCGACGAGTGTCACGGTGGGGCCGTACACGATGAAAAGCTGACCGTTCACACCGTCCGCGGCCGGTGCGGCCAGGAAGCGCACCAGGCTGACGACGTGTTCCGGGGAGAGTGGGTCGATCTCGTCGGCACCCAGATCGGGGGCGGCCCCGAAAACGTCTGCCGTCATCGCGGTTCGGGCTCGCGGGCAGATGGCGTTGGCGCGGACGCCGTAGCGCCCGAGGGCCTTGGCCGCAGTCACGGTGAGCGCGGTGATTCCGGCTTTGGCCGCACCGTAGTTCGCCTGACCTGCCGGGCCGGACAGGCCGGCCTCCGAGGACGTGTTGATGATCCGGCCGTAAACCGTTCCACCGTTGTCTTTGGCCTTATCGCGCCAGTAGGTGGCGGCGTTGCGGGTGAGCAGGAAATGACCGCGCAGATGCACCGCGATGACCGCGTCCCAGTCCTCGTCGGTCATGTTGAACAACATCCGGTCGCGGGTGATGCCGGCGTTGTTGACCACGATATCCAGACCGCCCAGGCTGTCCGCGCACGCCACGAGTTCATCTGCGGTGGATCGCTGGCTGATATCGCCGGCCACCGCGACGGCCTTGGTGCCGGCCGCCGCGATCTCCTCGAGGACATCCGAGGCGTCCAATGCCGCCGCCATATCGTTGACGACGACGGTGGCCCCGGAATGGGCCAGACCGATCGCCTCGGCGCGGCCCAGGCCGGCGGCCGCACCCGTCACCACCGCGACGCGGCCGGACAGATCGGTCAGGCCGGACTGCTGAGCACTGTCATGTGCATCCAATTCGCTAATGCCTCTAGTCCCGCCGGCTCAGCGCGGCGCGGGGGCACTCGGCGATCGCCTGCTCGGCAAGGGCCTCCTGGTCGGCCGGGATCGGATCGGCGGTGACCACCGCGTACTCCTGCTCGTCAAGTTCGAACAGGTCCGGCGCTATTCCCACGCAGATGGCATTACCTTCGCAGCGATCCGGGTCGACGACAACTCGCATGACAACCTCCTAGGCGCAACGTTCCGAAAATCCCGCAGCACCACGATACGACCAATACCGTCGGTCGCCGTCGTGAACGCCGCTGGACCCTCAGACTAGAACGTGTTACAAAAGTTGGAGGCGGTGGGTCGCCGGCCAGCCGCGGCGGGTCGCCCCCACTGAACATCGAGCCGGAGGTCGCACGCATGCGGATCAGTTACACCCCGGAACAAGAGCAGTTGCGTCGCGAACTCCGCGCCTACTTCGACACGCTCATGACCCCTGAGCGTAGGGAAGCCCTGATGTCGACCGCCGGGGAGTACGGCAGCGGCAACGTCTACCGGGAGACCGTGGCGCAGATGGGTCGCGACGGGTGGCTGGCACTCGGCTGGCCCACCGAGTACGGCGGTCAGGCCCGCTCGACGATGGATCAGTTGATCTTCACCGACGAGGCCGCCGTCGCGGGCGCTCCGGTTCCGTTCCTGACCATTAACAGCGTCGCCCCGACCATCATGGCGTTCGGCACCGAGGAGCAGAAGAAGTTCTATCTGCCCGGTATCGCACGCGGTGACATCCACTTCTCCATCGGCTACTCCGAGCCCGGCGCGGGAACCGACCTGGCCGCCCTGCGCACCACTGCGGTCCGCGACGGCGAGGACTATGTGGTCAACGGCCAGAAGATGTGGACCAGCCTGATCCAGTACGCCGACTACGTCTGGCTTGCGGTGCGCACCAACACCGAGGCCAAGAAGCACCGCGGAATCTCGGTGCTGATCGTGCCCACCGACGCCGAAGGTTTCTCCTGGACCCCGGTTCACACCATGGCCGGCGCCGGCACCAGCGCCACCTACTACTCCGACGTCCGGGTGCCCGTCGGCAACCGGGTCGGCGAGGAGAACGCCGGCTGGAAGCTGGTGACCAACCAGCTCAACCACGAACGGGTCGCGCTGGTCACCGCCCAGCCGATCATCACCGCCCTGACCCAGGTTCGGGAGTGGGCACAGAACACCAAGGACGCCCGTGGCGCGCGGCTGATCGACTCCGAGTGGGTCCAACTCAACCTGGCGCGGGTGCACGCGAAAGTGGAATACCTCAAGCTCATCAACTGGGAGCTGGCCTCGGCGGACTCGGAGGCACCGTCGGCGGGTGACGCCTCTGCGGCGAAGGTGTTCGGCACCGAGTTCGCCACCGAGGCCTACCGGCTGTTGATGGAGATCCTCGGGCCCTCGGCGACGCTGCGCCAGGACTCCCCCGGCGCGCTGCTGCGCGGCCGGGTGGAACGGATGCACCGATCGTCGCTGATCCTCACCTTCGGCGGCGGCACCAACGAGGTCCAGCGCGACATCATCGGCATGGCGGCCCTCGGCCTGCCCCGGGCAAACCGCTGAGCGCGGGAAGGACTGAGATGGATTTCACCAGAACCGAAGCGGCGCAGGATCTTTCCAGCTTGGTCGACACCATCGTCGATGCCGTCTGCACACCGCAGCATCAGCGCGATCTGGACAAGCTCGACCAGCGGTTCGACGAGACGCTGTGGCGCAAGCTGATCGATTCAGACGTCCTCAGCACCGCGGCGCCGGAGTCGGTCGACGGTGGCGGGTTCGGGGTTCTGGAGCAGACCGCGATCCTGACCGCGCTGGGACGCCAGCTGGCCGCCGTGCCGTTCCTGGAGTCGGTGGTGCTCGGTGCCGGCGCGCTGGCCGGATTCGCCTCCGACGATCTGCAGCAGCGGTGGGCCGTGCCGGCCGTCGCCGGCGACAAGGTCGTGACGGTCGCCCTCGACGGCGAACTGGGCCAGGGCCCGGTACGGGCCACCGCCTCCGCAGACGGCTTCCGACTGACCGGGACCCGCACCCAGGTGCCCTTCGGTCCGCTGGCCGATGCCATCCTGGTCCCGGCTGAAACCGATTCGGGCACAGTGGTTTTCCTCGTCGCCGCGGACCAGCCGGGAGTCTCGGTGAGAGCACTGGAGACAACCGGCCGCAACAGCGCCGGCGAACTGGATCTGGCCGGCGTCGAGGTGTCGGCCGGGGAGATCGTCGGGGACGGCGAGGTGCTGGCCTGGCTCACCACCCGGCGGGCCGTGGGTCTGGCAGCCTTCCAACTCGGTGTGCTGGAACGCGCGCTGGCGCTGACCGCCGAGTACGCCCGGACCCGCGAGCAGTTCGACCGCCCGATCGGCAGCTTCCAGGCCGTATCCCAGCGGCTGGCCGACGACTACATCGACATCAAGGGCCTGCGGCTCACCCTGGAGCAGGCGTCATGGCGGCTGTCGGAGGGACTGCCGGCCGATGTCGAGGTGGCCACCGCCGCATTCTGGGCCGCCGAGGCCGGCCACCGGGTCGCGCACAGCACCGTGCACGTCCACGGCGGGGTGGGCATCGATATGGATCACCCGGTGCACCGGTACTTCATCACGGCCAAGCAGACCGAGTTCGCACTCGGCGGCGCCACCGCCGCACTGCGGATCATCGGCCGCGATCTGGCCGACACCCCTGCCTAGAGTGGCGCCCGCACCCACGGTCACCGATCTGCTGATGCCGTTGGCCGAGGTCGACGGCCGCGGCGTGCACGCCGATGACGGCACCTACTCGACGTGGCGTCAGCACCTGCAACACGGCGCGGACCTCGCGGCCGCGCTTCGTGCCCGGATGGACCCCGACAAGCCCCCGCATGTCGGAATCCTGCTCGGCAACACCCCACTGTTCTCGGCACTGCTGGTCGCCGCCGGGCTGTCCGGGATGGTGGCGGTCGGGCTCAATCCGACCCGGCGCGGGGCGGCCCTGCGCCGCGACATCGCCCACGCCGACTGCCAACTGGTCATCACCGACATCGGTCCGCAGTCCCTTGGTCCGGACTTCGCCCCGACGGGACTGCCGGTGCTCGACGCGACGTCCCCGGAATGGTCGGCCGAACTGGCCGCGTACCGCGGATCATCGGTGACCGCCACCGATACCGCCCTCGACGACCTGTTCATGCTGATCTTCACCTCGGGAACCAGTGGCGAGCCCAAGGCGGTGCGTTGCACGCACGAGAAGGTCGCCGGGCCCGGCGTGATGCTGGCCCAGCGCTTCGGCCTGGGGCCTTCGGACACCTGCTATCTCTCGATGCCGCTGTTCCACTCCAACGCGGTGATGGCCGGCTGGGCTCCGGCGCTGGCGGCCGGCGCCTCGATTGCGTTGCGGCGCAGGTTCTCCGCCTCCGGATTCCTTCCGGACGTGCGCCGGTTCGGGGCTACCTACGCCAACTATGTGGGCAAGCCGATGTCCTACATCCTGGCCACCCCGGAGTCTCCGGACGACGCCGACAACCCGCTGCGCATCATGTACGGCAACGAGGGTGCGCCGCGGGATATCGACCGGTTCGCGAAGCGGTTCGACGTCGTGGTCATCGACGGGTTCGGATCGACCGAGGGCGGCGTTTCCCTGGGGCGCACACCGGAAACCCCGGTGGGCTCGCTGGGCCCGATCACCGACGACGTGGCGATCCTCGACGTCGACACCGGTAAGCCGTGTCCGCCCGGCGTGGTCGGGGAGCTGGTGAACGTGCGCGGGCCGGGCCAGTTCCGCGGCTATTACAAGGACGACGATGCCGAGGCCGCGCGGATGACCGGGGGCGCGTACCACAGTGGCGACCTCGCCTACCGCGACGAGGCCGGTTACGTGTATTTCGCCGGACGGCTGGGCGACTGGATGCGGGTGGACGGCGAGAATCTCGGCACCGCCCCGATCGAGCGCGTGCTGATGCGCTACCCGGACGTGATCGAGGTGGCGGTCTACGGAATCCCCGATGATGTCGGCGACCGGGTGATGGCGGCGCTGGTGGTTCCCGAGCCCGCCGAGTTCGACGTGGATGCGTTCGCACGGTTCCTCTCCGAGCAGGACGATCTCGGGCCCAAGCAGTGGCCGTCCTACGTGCGGATCGCCACCGCACTGCCCCGGACCGAGACCTTCAAGGTGCTCAAGCGCCATCTCGCCGCGCAGGCGCTGGACTGCGCCGACCCGGTTTTCCGCATCCCCCGCTAAGATCAGCGGCGGTCGGGTGCGACAGGGATGCGAGGCCGAGGTTGAAGTTCACAGCAAGTGCCGCCGTCGCGGTGTCGGTGGGTGCGTTGCTCGGCGCACCGATGGGAGCGCCGTCGGCGGCCGCCGCACCGTGCCCTGACGTCGATCTGGTTTTCGCCCGCGGCACTGACGAGCCACCTGGCGTCGGCGTGGTCGGGCAGACCTTCATCGACGCCTTCAGGTCGGATGTGGCCGGCGCCAAGACCGTCGCCGTCTACCCGGTGAACTACCCGGCCAGCCGGGACTATCCGACCGGCATCGACGGAGTGGTCGACGCCGGCAACCATGTCCGCGATGTGGCTGCCAATTGCCCTGCCACCAAGATCGTCCT